>CACXFZ010000023.1 GCA_902767025.1 uncultured Coriobacteriaceae bacterium | reverse complement strand
TTAGTTGGTAGAGCAGGGGACTCTTAATCCCAAGGTCCGGGGTTCGAGTCCCCGCCGGTCCACCATTCTTCTTCCCGATTTTGACCCACATCCCAAAGCTCCAGTTGTTTAATCGTAGACGTCATGATAGTTGAGCGTATCCTGCAGGGTTACGACACTTTCTCCAAGCGCATCGAATACAGCAAGATGGATGAAGTCGGTTTGTGACGATCTTAGCTTCAAAGGCGAATACGACTACGATGCAATCATGAATCCGCTTTGAAGATCGTAGGATTTCGAAACTACATTGCTCATGGCTATTTCCAGCTCGCTAGAAGAATCGTCTGGAATACCATTCAAAACTATCTTTACGAGCTCATCGGATTTCTTCGACCACTCATTCATCATGAAGATCGGTAGATGCAACTTGAATTCTGAGGTAAAAAGCTGATTTTTGGCAAGAATCTTAAGTTGTGAGTCGGGTATGGTGCAGATATCCGAAGAGGTAACGCATAGTATGCATACTCAGGATGGAAAGCATACAAACAGTCACATTTGTGCCTCAATCCATCGGTTGCAACATACAAAAACTCGTTTTCTTGCCAACTTTTCCGAAATCAGTCAAGAAACCGTTTTGCCATGGGTTGCTGGCTATCAGGGGAGCAGCATAGACTAGCGCAAGAATGCTTTTGCGGCGACTCCTATGGCTCCTTCGGGGCAGACGAGCTTGCACAGGTGGCATCCGACGCAGCGCTTGGCGTCGAGCTTGGGCATGCGCGATTCCTCGTCGATTCGTATGGCCTGGTGACCGCCGTCTTGGCAAGAAAGGTAGCATCTGCCGCATCCGTTGCACAACTCGCGGTCGAACACGGGAAGCTGCACGATATCGCGCTCGACCTGCGTGTGGTCCACCACCGACGTGGCTGCAGCGCCAACCAGGAACTCGACAGAGGAAATCCCCTTGCAGCGCAGATATTCTGCCAATCCTCCGATCAGGTCGTCGATGATGCGGTACCCGTATTGCATGACTGCCGTCGTCACCTGGACGCTGCCTGCGCCTAGAAGCAGGAACTCCAGGGCGTCCCTCCAGGTTTCGATGCCGCCTATGCCGCTGATGTGGGCACCAGCCAGCCCCTCGCAGCGTCCCATCTCGGATATGAAACGCAAGGCGATGGGCTTGACGGCAGGTCCCGAATAGCCGCCCACCATGGACTTTCCCTGCACGGGAGGTTCAGCCACCAGCGAGTCGATGTCCACGCCGGTGATGGAGTTGATGGTGTTGATGGCCGATATGCCGTCTGCACCGCCGCTGCGGGCCGCAAGGGCTGCGGGGATCATGTCGCCCACATTGGGCGTGAGCTTGGCCAGCACCGGCAGGCTGGTGCCGCGTTTGACGGCGCTGGTGAAGCGCTCCACGAGCTCGGGAGACTGCCCGATGGTCAAACCCAGGTCTTCGTCTTCCATGTTCGGGCACGAGAAGTTGCATTCGATGGCCGACGCGCCGGCCTGCTCGCACCTTTCAGCCAGACGCGTCCACTCGTCGGCGTTGCGTCCCATGATCGAGGCGACGATGACCTTGGAGGGGTAGTCGTCGCGCAGTCTCCTGAACACCGACAGGTTCTCCTCCACCGTGTGGTCGGATAGCTGCTCGATGTTCTTGAACCCGTAGAAGGCATGCCCCCGCGAATTGACTGCAGAGAAGCGCGGCGACGCCTCGTGCTGGGGAAAGTTGCACACGGTCTTGAAGGAGGCTCCCGCCCAGCCGGCTTCGAAAGCACGGGCGAGTTGGTCGTACGTACTCGAGACCACCGACGACGAGAGCAAGAACGGATTGTCCAAATGGATGCCGCACAAGTTGCAGGCAAGGTCGACTTCGTCTATCCGATGGGCCGGCAGCGTGTCCTTGGTTTGCTCGAACTCGGTGAAGATGCGTCGAATCTCGACGGCATCCTTGGCGCCCGTGAGCAGGCAGGCCGACTCGCACGGAGCTGCGCAACCAAGGCAATCGACCCGCTCAAGCGCCTGTGCAGCACCTGTATAGTTCTCGAAGTACAACGAACGAACGATGTCTGCAACCGGCGCGCGCTGCGGGCACGCCTTGCTACAGGGAGCATCATGGCAAAGCTGGCATCGGGATACTTCGGTTGCATCGAATGACAGAATACGTTCCATTGGCTCGTCCAGTCCTTACCCGGCAATACGACATTGCTATTGTACGTTGAACGCGATGGTGAGAACGGCTCGATCCTTGGGCTTTTCCTCTCGTATATGAAAGCACGATGCCGACTCGTATGAACCGGCATCGTGCTATGTGGCATATGCATCACGTTTGGTTCGAATCCGTGGGAGACCCTGTGGTGCCCGGTGGACCAAAGTTACCTCCATTGCCGCCGGGAGGGCCGAAACTACCTCCACCTCCGTCCGGTGGGACATTGAACCCGCCGCTTGAGCCATCTGGGGGAGCTGGGAACGATCCGTCGTTGTCGGGCGGACCGTTGAATCCGCCCGTGTCGTTGCCCGTCGTGTTTCCGTCCGTTGTCTCACCGTCTGTGGCGGGCTGGCTTCCTGCAGCACTGCTCCCCGTATTCGAGGGAGGTCCGCCGAACCCTCCGCCGCCTGGACCGCCTGCCCCACCCATGAAGCCCATGTCCGAAAGCTCGATGTCCTGGTCGTCCACGAGCTGCGTTTCGTTCGTGCGATCGCCGTCGTTTGACGGAATCGCCCCCTCCAGCTGCGCAACAACGCTCTTCGAGCGAAGGTTGCAGAAGGTGGCCAACGTCGAAACACCCGCTTCGTGTTCTTCGAGGCTGTAGAACGCTGTCGCGTCCTTTTCAACGTATGGCGCGATCATAGCCTCGGTATCATCGATCATCGCCTGGATGACCACCTGTTGCATGAATTCGGCGAACAACTCGTGGTACCTGCCCAGGTATTCACTGTTGTTCACGATGAAGTCGAACATCGGCAGCGATCCATCGCCGTTTGCCTGCAGGGGGGTGTCGATGGCGTCGTTGATGGAGCTCGAGGCATCCCCGGACATGAATGTGCCAAAGGCCAGGTTGTAATCCCAGGGGATCATCGAAAGCTTTCCATCGTCTTCGTACAGGTAGTGGTTGTAGGTCATGGCTCCCGTGTAGCTGTCGCTGTTGCACACGTAGTTGTGCACGACGAAGTACCGCAACACCTGGTCGATATCGACCGAGCTCTCAAGATTCACGCCTTCGCCAATGTTTTTGAGCGACGCGATCAGGCGTTTCTCGTCTGCTGCGCTCACGCTTGTCTTGGCATTGCCGAAGATGTTCGGATAGCTGTCATGGTCGTCGTCTATGTACTGGAGCTTCGCGTCGTTGGAGCCCATGCCGAATCCACCGCCGCCGCCGGGCATTCCCATGAAGCCGCCGTCGCCGGGCATTTCGGGGCGATTCGACCCGCTGTCCTGGGCTTCCTGCCCGTTTGCTCCATCAGGCATTTGCGGCATGTTTGAGGGGCCGAATCCCTCGGGCTTGTTTGAGGGGTCGAAGCCCTCGGGCATGCCTTGGCCGGAAGGCTGTCCACCGCTGCCGGGATTTGGCGAATTGGGCCCTGCGGTTGCGTCACCCTGTGCACCAGCGTCGTTCCCTGAATCTTCGTTGGGGGAGGCAGGAGCCGATCCGTTGCCGCCCGGCATCTGGGAGAAGTCGAACGATCCGTCTTCGTCCTTGAACTCGTTGATGTCGAAACCTTCGCCGTTTCCTCGGCCGCCGCCGAATCCCATGCTGTCGGGCTTGTAGAGGTTGCCGAAGTTCGTACCGTAGTTGCGCTGTTGGAACGAGTCTTCGACGCCTTCGACGGCATAGCCCTTGTCCGTCAACAGGCCTACGAGCGTCTTCAGAAGGCGCTGGTTGTCCTCTACTACCAGAAGCTTCACAAGAACTCGCTTCCTCATCTTGTCTTGGGACATTATATACAGGAGCGGGTATCTTGCCTGCATCAAGATTTCTGCGCATGTTTTGGTGTATGTTGTAGGAAGCAGCATGCATGCGGAAGCGGCAATGGGCGCAAGGTCAGGAGGTTTCGATGGCGCAGATGATGTACCAGGGGCATGGTTCGTACCGGTTCGTTCTCGACGACGGAACGGTTGTCTACGTCGACCCCTTTGCGGGGGAGGGCTACGATCTGCCTGCGGACCTGATCGTGTCCACTCACGAGCACTTCGACCACATCGGCTTCGACAAGATGCCGCATGCGTCCGGTTGCACGATTGTGCGCGCGGCCACGCTGCACCCGCGTGCCGGGCAGTATGAAACCATGTGCGACCACGGAGTGGATATCGCGGCTGTCCAGGCCTGCAACGAGAACCATCCCATCGACGAGTGCGTGGGCTACGTGCTCGGCTTCGACGGCATCGTGTTCTACGCCTCGGGCGACACCAGCACGACCGACGACATGGCGTTGGGCAAGCTCGCCGGCATGGGCATCGACTACGCGGTGTTTCCCTGCGACGGGCTCTACAACATGGACCGCTCGGAGGCCTCCGCGTGCGCTGCGCTCGTGAAGGCGCGCCACAGCATCCCCGTTCACATGGTCCCGATGAACAACCCCAACGACCCCTCGCAGCTCTTCGACCGTGCGCGCGCGGAAGAATTCCAGGCGGACGGCAGGATAATCGTGGAGCCGGGGCAGGTCATCGACCTGGTTTAGTCCCGCAGGCAGGGCGCTCGCCGCGTTTTGATGGATTTTCGCGCGAGCCTGCGCAGATGCATCATACTTTTCAGGAAACGAACCTCGCCTGCAGGCGAAGCAGCGCTGCGGCATGTAGAAGGGAACGGTTGCACGATGAAAGTGGTAAAGCACGAGCTCGAAGACGGATACGTATCGGTGAAGGCGGACGCCTCTCCGGCCGAGGTCACCCATGCCTTCGCGATGGCGCTGGAGTCTTTCGCGTTCCAGATGGGTGTCATGCTCGAACCGGGAAAGCCCGCCGCCGAGCAGATCAAGCAGAAGCTCAACGTGCCCGACCCCGAATCCATCGTCAAGCAGCAGGCCGAGCTGAACCTGGTTCCCTTCGCAGTCGACAAGAGCGGCGTCCAACCCGCGTTCGACCCGCGCCCGGAACTTAAGGGCACGATCGAAAACGGCAAGCCCTTCTCGTTCGAGCTGCGCATCCTGCCCAAGCCCAGCTACGAGCTGACGTCCTACGACCCGGTGAACATCACGGTGCCGACGTTCTACGTACCCCAAGAAGAAGTGGATTTCCAGATGCAGAGCCTTGCGGATAGCTTCACCGAGTACGTGAGCGACGATCCGCATCCCGTGGAGCAGGGGGACACGATGCTCCTGTCGCTGGAGGCGCTGATCGACGGCAAACGCAACGCGAGCCTGTCCGCCAGCAAGCGCGCCTACCAGGTGGGCGCCGGATTGATGCCGCCCGCCTTCGACGAGAACATCCTGGGGATGAACGTGGGCGAGACCAAGACGTTCACCATCGAGATGCCGGCGGGCATGGGCGACTATTCCGGCAAGCCCCTGGAGTGCACCGTCGGCATCCTGGAGATGCAGAAGGCCGTCGTGCCCGAAATCGACGACGAGTTCGTGGCGAAGAACCTGCCGTTCTACAAGGATGCGGCGGCGCTGCGCACGGCCATGGAAGAGCGCATGGCCAAGGACTTGGGCCGCAACTACGAAGAGTTGAAGGCGAACCTGGCCACCACCGAGATCGCGCAGCGCTTCGAAGGCAACATCGCCGATGCCATCTACGAGAACATGCACCGGACGATGGTCGACAACCTGCGCACCCAGGTCCTGTCCGAAGGCATCGACTTCGACGAGTTCGTGGAGCAGCAAGGCGGCTCCGAGCAGTTCGGCATGGCCATGATGATGCAGACCAGGCAGGCGCTCGTGGAAGGCTATTCGCTCGACGCCGTGTTCAGGCATGCGAAGCTGGAGCTCGAAGACGAAGACATCGACCGTGCATGCAAGACGATGAACCCGCAGGACCCCGCAGGCATGCGACGCAACATGGAAAAGAGCGGCTACGGCTATTCGCTGCGTGAAACCGCCGAGCGCATGAAGGCCCAGCGCTACCTGGTGGAGCACGCCGAGGTCACGATCGACGACAGCCTGCCGCTGTACTAGCCCTCGTTCGAGCTTTCAGGGGCGCCTGGCGCGTCCAAGTCGAGCATGCCGATGCGCGCGGCCAGGTCGGATTCGCGCACGTTGAAGTCGAGCTGTGCACTGTGCGCAAAGTACTCGTCGCTGCCGTGCTCGTCGATGAACGCCAGCGCGTGCTTGTTCGCGGCAAGGTCGGTCACCAGCACGACCATCTCCTGGCCGTTGGCAAACGCCTCGTCGGCGAACGAAAACGCGTTGGCAAGCGAGCGCTTGGCATCGTCGACGCTGTCCGAGAGCGCGGCAACCTCCTGCTCGAACGCTTCCCGAGCCCGGTCGAAGCCGACCGGTGCGCCTGCTTCGCGATCTTGCAGGATGCGCGTGTAGAAATCGATGGCGAACTCCCAGGCGGCGTAGTTCTCGCTGGTGAGCAGCCCCGCCTGCTTGTCGCGTTTGAGCTGGGCAGACAGCGTGCTCGCACGCTCCTCGATCTCGTCTGCGATGTCGGCCACGTCTTCGCCCTGCGCCTCCTTGATGTCTGCCAGATCGCGGTGCACGCAGGCTATGCCGCCTTCGCGCAGCATCGTGTCACGCAGCTGCGAGCAAAGAGCGTCGCTCAGCATCCCCACCAACGAGACGCGCTCGTCGAACCCTGCGCGGCGGACGCGGTCTGCGAGTGCGGCGTCAGCCTGGCCTTGCAGGATCTGGTCCACCTGGTAGTCGGAGCGGTACTTCGTGAACAGGTCGTAGTAGACGGCGAAGCGCTTCGCGATGCCCGCGTCCTGGATGTATTGGCCGATGAGCAGGTCGTTCACCGGCAGGCCGTGCTGCTCGGAAAGCTTGATCATGCTCGACAGGTCGTCCCAGCTGCGCGCGGTCACGAACGAGACGCCGTCGATGGTCGTTTCCACATGGTAGAAGTGGTCGCGCTCGATTTCGAGGTACGAGATGATGCTGGGATGCACCTGGGTGGCCACGGCGTAGGCGTGCCAGGCATCGTAGTCGGGCTCGACGTCGACGCGCTTCAGACGGTCCCAGGTGGCGATGTCGAAGTCGTGGACGGTGCGGTTGTACTCGGGCGGGTTGCCGGCTGTGACGACGATCCAGCCTTCGGGCACGCGGTGCCGTCCGAACACCTTGTACTGCAGGAACTGCAGCATCGCGGGCGTGAGCGTTTCGGACACGCAGTTGATCTCGTCCAGAAACAGGATCCCCTCGTGCTTGCCGGTGGACTCCATCATGTCGTAGACCGACGCGATGATCTCGCTCATCGTGTACTCTGACACTTCGAACTCCGCGCCTTCGTAGGTCTTATGCGCGATGAAGGGAAGTCCCAGCGCGCTTTGCCTGGTGTGGTGCGTCATCGAATAGGACACGAACGCGACGTCGAGCTCCTGGGCGATCTGCTCGATGATGGCCGTCTTGCCGATGCCGGGCGCTCCCAGCAAGAACACCGGGCGCTGCTTTTCGGTCGGAAGCAGGTAGTTGCCGTACTCGTCCTTCGAGAAATACGCCTTCATCGCGTACTTGATCTGCTCTTTCGCCTGGCGAATGTTCATCTCTGTCCTTTCATGACGCGTCTGTTCTTGTTCAAGACCGCCTTCATCGCCCAGCTGGGCACGGTCGCCGCTTCGGCCCCGATCTCGTCGGCGAAGACGAACGCCGTCTTGAACGGGGGAGGGGTTTTCGGGTAGGTGCCGAATCCGTCGGTGAAGTAGATCAGGCCGGCAAACTCGTGCAACTCGCCTGCATCCATCAGCTCCTCGATCCGCGCGAACACGGGCCTGAAGTCGGTCCCGCCCAGGCCCTCGACGGTGGGGTTGTCGATGTAGACGTCGAAGTCGTGCTTCGTTTTGATGTGCGTCTCGTCTGCGATGGCCGCATCGCACTGGAACAGGATGATGCGTGCATCCTCGAAGAAGCTCTCGTCGTTTCCGATGACCGAGCTGGTCTGCTCCAGAAACGTCTTGACCAGTCCGTCTTTCGTCGACGCCGAGGTGTCGATCGCAATCGCGAACTCGCGTATGCGGCGCTCTTCGGCATATTCCAGCGGCTCGATCAGCGGAAGGTTGCCGTAGAGCTTCAGGCCGTAGCAGTAGTGCACGTAGTCGAAATCGTCGTTGTTGATGCGGATGTGTTCGCCGCGGTGCGCGAACTTGCGCAGGAACTCGCGGTAATCCTGGTGCTTGCGCACGACGCTGGTCAGCTGCATGCTCATCGAGCCGCTGTTGGCGCCCCAGAGCTTGATGTAGGTGTCCAGCTGGATGCCCGTTTCGTACGCCGCCTGCTCCCAATGCTGCCTGGCGCGCTCGAGGTTGACGGTGTTGGCCAGCCTGGAACCCAGAGCCTGGCGCGTGTCGTCGGGCAAGCCCGCATCTTTTGCGCTGTCGTCGTGCACGCCCTGATGGGACGAGCGGCGCCGTTGGCTTGCCTGCGGGGAATCAACCGAATCGCCAGACGGTGCGGCCTCCTGCTTGTCCGCTTGCTGCGCTTCGTCGCCCGATTCCGCATCGGTTGCCGGGGACCGCTCCCGGGAAACTGCGCGGTAGTTCGCCGCATGCCAGCAGGCATGGTCGTCTACCAGGAACGGAGCGCGCAGGGATTGGGCTTCGTCAGGCTGCAGGCCCGCTTCGAGGAAGTGCAGGTACGCGGACTCTGCGGTCAGCGTAGACGTATCGAGCCCCAGCGAGTCGATGGCCTGGTTCTGCGCGGGCTGCATCGAAGTTGCCAGCGACGGCGCGTTCAAGTCGCGGATGACCGACTCGACCACGATGTCGCATGCCAGGTCCCACAGTTGCGGATGCTCGACCTTGCCCGGGTAGGTATGAAGGAAGACGTTGTGCAGGACCATGTGAACGTAGGCGCGCGTCAGCCGCGTGGGCTCGTCGCGCCAGCGAACCACCAGGTCATGCGGATCGTATTGGACGCGTACGCCGTCGGTGACAAGCGCGCTTCCCGCCACCGGCAGCGGCTTCAGCAACGCGGATGCGTGCATCAGAAATCGCAGGTTCACCAGTGCCGATTGACGTGCGTGCTCGTACACCTCGAGCGAGATGCGTTCTATCTGGTCGTGCTGCGACAATCCGTGCTACCTGCTTTGCTAGAATGGCTTCGTTCTTGCCAAGAAGTGTAGCATTCAAAGACCGCGTATCAGAAGGGAAGTGCCACGCTGTGGACCTCGCACATGACGAATTCGCCGGATGCCCTGTATGCCCTGTCGACCCGGCTTCGAGTATGGAAGAAATCCAAAGCCTGGCAAGCGCGATGCAGGACATCGACCCTTCGTGCATTGTGCTCCTCGACGAATACGCCCGCGAGATCGGAAGCGACCAAGGCGCCCCTCAGGGCATCCAGGTTGAAGCGAACAAGGTGGCGGGCGGCAACTTCTTCTGGGCGGCGCCCGAGCAGGACATCGACCTGACGGCAATCCGCGAAGCGGCCGAAACGCGGGCCGACCTGTTTTCCTCGGGAGCCTTGGGAATGGGCATGGAAGGCGGCTTCTTCCAGGCGTTTATCAAGGATGCCACCCGCGCGCGCGAGCAGGTAGAGGAGCACGTCGAACTCGTGTCGCCCCTCCAGGCGGCCCAGGGCATGATATCCCTGCGCGACCTGGGCGATGCATGGGAGCTCTATGCGGTGGACCTGAAGTCGTTTGCACGCGCGTGCGGCTTTGCCGGAGATGCGCTGGTCGTCCTGCCGTCTTCCTGGCAGGGCAAGCCCGTCGTGAAAGCATCGCCCCATGCGCTCGACAGGCCCCGCGTGCAAGGAGTCAGGGTGGCATATCTGGTGCTGCCGTCTCAGCTTGCCGAGGTACCCGCGGGCCTTCTTTCGTTCGTGTCGGCCCGGACGGTGTGCATTCCATCCGCCGTGGCCCGCTTCGGAGCCCAGCAAAACGACCTCTCGCTGTTCTCGCCCCGTCTTGACACGCGCACATACGTGGTAGACCCTGCCAACGCATCCTTTGCCAGCCAGCAGGGGAGCTTGACCTCGAAGGACGGCTCGACGCTCTACCACTTGGCTCCTCCGTACGATTCCGAGCTTCACCTTGATCCTCGGGTGCGCGCGATTGCCGATCAGTCGTTGTGCACCGGCGTGGTGCCTCCGGCGGTGGTTGCATTCTCCAAAGCCCTCGAAGAGGTGAAATGCAAGGCCTTCGACCAGGCAGTGTGGGTGGGAGAGGCTTCCGAGCGCTTGCAGGCGCAGTTTGCCATGCGCTCCATCCGCTTCGCCAGGCAGGTGGCGCTCGGCGATGCCTCCTGCGTCTACGAGGTGGCGGGGCAGGGTGCACGGCTGGTGGCGGGTCCCCCGCAAGAGGCGAGCGCATCCCAGGCGTTCGCCCGCTCGCGCGCCAAGCAGGCATTCGGACAGGAGCGCACCAAGTCGTTCGTGACTGACGAAGCCGAGGCGCACGACACGTTGACGGTTGGTGCAGGTCCCCAGGGCTCGGTCGTGGAGGGCATCGCCCCCCATGCGTTGCGTACCGCCCCCAAATACCTCGAGATAGCAGAATCGGTCGTGCGAGTGGAAGACGGAAACGGCGCAAAGGGCTGCAAACGGCTGATCTTGCACGAAGGGCTCGAGCGCATAGGCGCAGAATGCTTCGTGTCGCGTTCTCTGGAGCCTCCCGTTGCGATACCAACGAGCGTGCGCAGCATCGGAGCGGGCAGCTTCCAGTATGCGATCTGCCTGTTCAAGCACGACGGGTCGCTCGTCCACGTCCCGGCCGATGCACTCAGGAGCCCGTTCACGGGCGAAGAGGCATGCGGCGCACCTTTCGACATAGAACGCTACGACCAGGCGTTGATCGATGGTCGCAACCTGCCCGACAAGCTAGGTGCCTACATCCATCGCATCATGATGAAGGCCCCGCTGGCAGACGACGTTCGCAGGCACATACTGCAGGCGCTCGAGGCGCAGGAGTCAGAAGCGCTCAAGAAGATTGCGCACGAAGGCGACACGCACATCATCGATGCACTCTTCGACGCGGGATACCTGACGAAGCAGCGCATGGTTTCGCTTCTCGAGGAACTTCGCGCGGCCAACAGGATGGATTGCCTGATGCACGCCATATCATTGGGCAAGGATTCAACCCAGCAGAACGGCGTTGCAGCAAAATTCTCCCTCTAGAAATGGCTCATGTGCGCGTTGTGCGCAAGCCGCGATAGTACAATCGAAGATGCAATGGCATGTGTTGAAGCGACCCAAGGAGGCAGCAATGAAATTCGAAGAACTGACACAAGAGTAGAAGGAGAAGGTTCTCGCTTGCACGACGCCCGAGGAGATCATCGAGCTGGCGAAGGAGTCGGGCTACGAGCTCAGCGATGACGAGCTGTCCAGCGTTTCCGGTGGTTGGGGAGACCCCAATTGCACCGAACTGGGAAACTGCGAGGACTACTGCTACCGCCTCTACTCCGCATAAACAACCGCTGGGCTTCATCGGCCTACACCCTTGGGTGGGAGGGGATTCCCGCCCTTGAAATGAACGTATGTTCACGTACGTGAGGTTTGAATGACGACACTCGAGCTCATATTGGTACTGACCATCGCCGTGCTGGTTTCCGCCGCGCTCGACCAGGTCATACCCAAGATCTCGCTGCCGCTGATCCAGATTGCGCTTGGCGTGGGGATCGCCTTGCTTGCGATAAACCCCATCGACGTGACGTTCAACCCGGATTTCTTCCTGCTGCTCTTCATCGCGCCCATCCTGTTCAACGATGCGAAAGAGGTAGACAAACAGGGGCTTTGGCGCAACCGGGTGTTCATAATCTCGCTTGCAATCGGCCTGGTCATAGGTCTGACGCTGGCCGTCGGCTTCGCCCTGCACGCGCTGGTGCCCTCGGTCCCCCTGGCGGCCGCATTCGCGCTGGGCGCGGCGCTGGGACCCACCGATGCGGTCGCGGCCTTGTGCATGCGCGATGTCGCGTATATCGACAAGAAGGAACGCAGCCTGCTGTCCGGCGAGGCCCTGATCAACGACGCATCGGGTGTTGTGGCGTTCCAATTCGCCATCGCCGCGGCCGTCACGGGCAGTTTCTCGGTACTGGAAGCCTCCACGACGTTCGCCATCGACTTCTTCGGCGGCATCTTGCTGGGCATCGTGCTCGGTTGGCTTGCGCGCACCACCAAGGAGCGCATGAACGGCCTGGGCCTGGACACGAACACGTTCCATGTGCTCTTCGACCTCACCCTGCCGTTTGTGATCTACCTGATCTCGGAACTGGTCCACGTCAGCGGCATTCTGGCCGTCGTGGCGGCGGGCCTGATCATCAGCGCGTATTCCGAACGGCAGATAGGCCCGGTGAGCTCGCGCCTGAACATCGTCTCGTCCAACGTGTGGAGCGTGTTCACGTTCACGCTCAACGGCATAGTCTTCGTGCTGCTGGGCATCCAACTTCCCAAGGCCGTCAACGCCTCGTGGATGAACGTGAACATCGACAATGCCCACCTGATAGGCCTGGTGCTGCTGCTCACGACGATCCTGGTCGTCGTGCGGTTCGCCTACACGGTGGTCAACGACATCATCATCAAAGACCCCGACACGGGCAAACGCGCGCCTTTGGATGCCACCACGCTACGCTCGGCGCTCATAACCACGCTGGGTGGACCGAAGGGTGCGGTAACGCTGTCCGTCATCTTCTCGACCCCGTTGCTGGTGGCTGCTGGCACGCCCTTTCCCCAGAGGAACCTGCTGATCTTTCTAGCCTCGGGCGTCATCCTGTGCACCCTGCTCTTGGCGAACTTCCTGTTGCCGATGATATCTCCCAAGAAGCAGCCAAGCGAAGAGGACCTGGCCGAAGAGGCGGCTCAGAAGGTCGAGATTTTCAGAACGGTCATCGACCGCCTGTCCGAGCAGCGCACGCGCGAGAATGCAGCCGAGACGACGGCGGTCATCTCGTCGTACAACGACCGCATCCAGCACGTGCAGCAGCAGGCCGATGACGACGACGATGCGACGTTGAAGCTCCACCTGGAACTGACCGAGCATCTGGAGGGATACCTCGACGAAATCATGGACAACGGCAGCGTCGACGAATCCGCTGGCTACGTGTTCGTCCGCAGGCTGTCGCGCACGAAGGGCTACCTCGAAAACGCGCGCGGGCAGACCATCTCGTCTTTCGCCCATACGCTGCTGTCGGGTTTCCGCGTTGCACGGCGCACGATACTGCATTGGCGTGGAAGCCTGAGCATCAGCGGCGACACGGCCGAACTGAAGAAGATCCAGATCCTGCTCGACCGCGAGGCCATACGCTACCTGCAGGAGCTTGCTGCAAAGGGGTCGGGTGACTACCCCTCGGAAGTGGTGGCCAAGACCATCCAGACCTACCAGCGCTCGCTCGTGGCCATCAAGAGCGCACGTCCCGACATTACGGCGTTCACGCGCACCACGAACAAGATGGAAGACGTACAGCGGTTGGCCTACAACATGGAGCTCGAGGAGATCCGGCATGCCCAGGACCGGGAAGAGATCAGCCGCGAGACCGCCAAGGACATGCGCGAAAGCGTCTACATCATGCTGGTGGACCTGGACATCGGCTTGAGCTAGCTTCGGTCTTTGCGAGACATCAGAAAAGCAGCCACGAGGGCGACAAGGCCGATCGCGTCGTAGACGATGAAGCGCAGAATGCTTGCATGAAGGTCCCCGGTGCCGGCCAAGACAAGCAACAGGGAGGTTTCTCCCACCAACCCGATGACCTGCTGGGCCAGCACGACCGCGAACAGCACCCGATAATCATTCGGGCGTGCGATCACGGGCGGATAGGTGGCGTTCCACATCAAAAAGACGATGCCCATGCCCTGGATGGCCGCCAGCGCCCCCGGTCCTTCGAGTTCGTATGCGTGCACATAGGTTGCGGGGTCGACGATGAACTGCAAGGCGCACGTGACATTCATGGCGAACACCGCCGTCACCAGCAGCCGCGCTATCCATGTTCTTGCCCGAGATGTCATGCTTGCCTGCTCATTCGAACAACGGGGCGACCTCGGCCTTGGAGTGCACCCCGAGCTTCTTGTAGAGGTTGCGCGCATGGGTCTTCACCGTGTTTTCCGACAGGAACAGCTCAGAGCAGATGTCGCTGCGCGTTTTCCCTTGCGCAATGAGCTCGAGCATTTCCTTTTCTCGCGCGGTCAGGTTATGGGCGCTGGCAAGCTCGTCGAGCCGTGCCTCGAACTTCATCGCGGCCGTTTCTTCGGGAAGGCCGGTCTCAACGACGATGCCTGCAGCTCCCCAGTCGGAGTTCACGGTGGATTCACGCACCCAGATGCGCACGCTCAATCCCAGCAGGACCAGGCCGACGAACACGAACGCCGCCTGGAATGCCGGATCTGGCTGCTGGAACACGTCCCAGAACTCGCGTTTCACGAGCACTCCCAACAGAATGGCGAATTCGCTGCAGGCGCGCGCGGTGGCGAACATGCGCAGAGACGGCACATCGAACTGGCGGCAGATGCCGCACATGACCAGCAAGACGAAAGCGGCAAACCACACATAGGCGAGCTTGCCGGTAAACGACACGAACGTGCCCAATTGCTGGTTGGCAAAGGGAATCAGCAAAACCGTGAACAACGCCAACGGAAACGCGATGCGTGCCAACAAGCGGATGTCGCACCTCTCACGCAGCGTGAACGCCATGATAAGCAGGATGGCCCCGCATGCACCCGTAGCGGCATTGCGCAGGATCGATCCGCCGGCAACGTTTGGCAGCAGGGTGCCGGATACCACGGAAATCAACGCTGCCAAGCCCATGATGGCGATGAGCTTCCAGGGAACGGGGTAGCGCACGCTGCTCGCGTACACAGGCTCGGGATCGACGCTGCCCAGCGACACCCAGGCGCAGGCAAACGACAAAATGGGCAGCATGCTCGTGAAGGCCACGGCATAGGGCGGCGTTGCAACCGCGATGACGAAGGAAACGAGCGAGCTGAACACGAAACTGGCGCCGCCGTACACGATCGCCTGCGTCGAGTTCAGCCTGCTGTATATCTGGGCCCAAAGGCACAGCAGGCAGGCCCCGCCAAGAGCGGTGATGGCACCTGCAAGTTCCAACACGACCTCCGAGGCTCCTGCGGGCACCAGAACCCATGCGCACACCGCCGTTCCCACGCACGTGAGCGCCGCAAGGGCCCCCACTGGTTTCATATGGTTGCCAATCGAATGGATGTTCGGGGCGAGCAAGGCAAGCAGCACCAGCATGCCGACATCGCCAAAGCGCATGCCAAGCGTGATGGCGTCCCGCTGTTCTGCCAGGGCATCGATACCCGGGTACAGCTCCACGATATGCGTGCAGCACAGCCACGAGATGAACAGGCCCATGCCCAGGTAGCGCAACGAAAAGACGATGCGAGCGCGCCCGTCCTCAAGCACGATACCTGAATTGTCATGTACCATTTCAAACCCTCCCCGTGACATTATGCTACAAGAATCGCCGAAAACCCTCGAAACAAGGGGATGGCTTGGCAACCTTCTGACCTGGTGTTTTGCAAGTTCACCCCCTAGTTCACCCCCGAACCTGGCTTCACATATGCGCGCGTGCGTGCATATACTGCGCGACTGTAAGGTCGGGGTAACAACGAAAAGGAGGGAAACCACTATGGACAACCACACCAGTTTCACCCCGAGCCGTCGCACGTTCCTGAAAGCCGCCGGTGCAAGCATGCTTGGGGCAGCTGCAGCAGCAGGCGCTTTCGGTGCGACAGGCAAGGCGTTTGCAGCGGGGGAGGAGGTGACTTCTCCATCTGCACTCAAGGGCGTGACCAACTTCTCGGAGACGACGAGCATGTACTCCGAGGTGTTCCCACGTCCCGTTCGCTACATCCCGGTGCTCGACGTCGAAAGCGACATCGATCGCCAGGGCAAGGTGGCCTACGAGCCGAATGACATCGCAGAATCCGACATCAAGCGCACCGAGGAAACCGACGTGCTCGTCGTTGGCTGCGGCATCACCGGCAGCTGCGCGGCCCTTTCCGCCAGCGACGACGGCACCACCAAGGTGCTGTGCCTGGAAAAGATGGATGTCGGTCGCGGCATGTTCGAAGGCATGGGCGTGACCGGCGGCCCCCAGATGGAGGCAGCCGGCTACCATCCCGATGCTGCGGAGGCCATGGACCGCATGCGTCATGCGGCCTACTACCGCGTGCCGGTAGACCCCATCAAGCTGTGGGGCGAGCGCAGCCCCGAGGCTGCTGCCTGGATCCAGGCGAAGTTCGACGAAGGCGAAGGCCAGATCACCACGCACTTCATCGAGAACAACCCCAATGCCCACAACTTCGAAGTTCCACAGACCGAAATCGGCTTCGAGTCGCCCCAGTGGAGCGAGCAGACCATCAAGAACGCAGGTGGTGCAGGCATCTACATCGTCAAGGACCTGGCCAACACGTTCAGCAAGCGCGAGAACGGCGATCTGCGCTACAACACGCCGGTCGTCAAGCTCGAGCGCAACGACGACGGTCGCGTGACGGGCGCCATCGCACGCGATTCGGAAGGCTACTTCCGCGTGAACGCCTCGAAGGGCGTCATCCTGGCAACGGGCGGCTTCGACGCCAACCCGCAGATGCTGAAGGCCTGGTGCCGTCCCGAGGACATCGCACACACGGCCAGCTGGTGCCCCAACTACGGCACGACCGGCGACGGTCAGCTGATGGGCCTGGAAATAGGCGCTCAGATGGACCCGCTGCCCGCGGCCATCATGAACTTCGACTTCGGCAGCCCCGAGAGCTTCTACAGCAGTAACCTGGGCATCACGAGCCTGGTGGCGCAGGGCCTGCTGATCAACCAGGACGGCATCCGCTTCGCAAGCGAGAGCCTGCCGTTCCAGGCACGAAGCAACGCCATCACCGCCCAGAAGCACTACGGCGAGAGCACCTGGCGCGTGGCAAGCAGCACGCAGCTGGCCAACCCCGAAGTGCTCGAGAAGCTCAAGCCGTTCCAGGAGAAGGGCTGGGCCTTCGAGGCGAGCTCGATCGAGGAGCTTGCGGGCATGATGGAAGTGCCGGCCGAGAACCTGAAGCAGAGCATCGAGCGCTACAACGGCTTCGTCGATGCCAAGAAGGACACGGACTTCAACAAGCCCATCACCGAAAAGACCACCAAGATCGAAGGCGAGAAGTACTACGCCATCAAGCACCAGAGCTCCATTCTGGCAACGGTGTCCGGCCTGGTCGTGGACTATTACTGCCGCGTGCTCGACTACGACAACGAAGTGATTCCCGGCCTGTATGCTGCCGGCGGCGCTTCGGGCGGCTTCTTCCACACGAACTACCCGCGCCACATCTTCGGGCCTTCCATCGGTCGTTGCGTGACCTTTGGCTTTGTGTCGGGCGAGTCTGCAGCGAAGGGAGCGTAGTGCCATGAAGAAAGTAC
>CACXFZ010000022.1 GCA_902767025.1 uncultured Coriobacteriaceae bacterium | reverse complement strand
TATGCGGTTACGTGCATGAAGGCGACGAGCCCCCCGCAGAATGCCCGACCTGCAAGGCTCCGGCCAGCCAGTTCGAGCAGATGGACATGAGCAACATGACGCTTGCCGCCGAGCACGAGTTCGGCGTCTACGGCAAGACCGTCAAGAACAACCCCGACATCTCCGACGAGGACAAGAAGTGGATCTTCGACCAGCTGATGGCGAACTTCACCGGTGAGTGCTCCGAGGTGGGCATGTACCTGTGCATGGCCCGCATCGCCCATCGCGCGGGCCTGCCCGAGGTTGGCCTGTACTGGGAGAAGGCCGCCTTCGAAGAGGCCGAGCATGCCGCCAAGTTCGCCGAGCTTCTGGGCAGCGACCTCGAGGCGAACATGACCGACGACAACAAGGCCAACCTGGCTTGGCGCGTGGACTGCGAATTCGGCGCCACCGCCGGCAAGACCGAGCTCGCCTCCAAGGCGAAGCAGCTGGGCCTGGACGCCATCCATGACACCGTTCACGAGATGGCCCGCGACGAAGCCCGCCACGGCAAGGCGCTGAAGGGCCTGCTGGAGCGCTACTTCTAATCGGTTGGTCGCATATCCTGCGATTGCAAAGGCCGCCTCAAGGGGCGGCCTTTCAGTTGCGTGGGTTTGTGTTTTGACCGGTCAGCGCACTGTGGGGCGACAAGTTGCCTTACGGGTGCCGTGCCCGTTCATCCTGCGGCACGGCATTCGGTCAGAGGACTTACTCGATGTTGATGACTCCTCCGAACCCTGCCATGGCCAGCGTATCGGCAACCATCTCGTTTGCGTTGCGCACGCAAACGGTCTCGCCTCCGACTTTCTGCATATGCTGCTGAAGCCTGATGATCACGCGCAGGCCGGCGGAGGAGATGTAATCGAGCTTGGCCAGATCGAACACGGCGCCGCGCAGGTTTGCCATCTCGGGTTCCAGCTGGTGGGCAAGCTCCTTGGCGGTGACTGTGTTGACCCTTCCCTCGAGCGCGATGTACAGCTTGTCATCAACCCTTTTCATATCAATGTTCAGCATGTTCGATTTATTCAGCATGGTCGATTCCTTGTCGTAGTGTCTTCGAGTCGGTTGTTCCCAGCGCCCTCCACGATCGTGCTGCATGCGAGAATTCCAAGATACGACTATAGCACAGGACGGGGTGAATGCCTTTCGTGCCCTGCAGTTAGCCTCCGGCAAGCGAGGGCAACGAGGCCCTGGGAGCGCGGATCGTGCTGCCTCGCCTTCTAGGTGGCTGCCGTATCCCCCCAGCCAATGGCTTGCCTTTGTGCCCTTCGATTGGTTTCGTCCAGCCACCGCCCTTGCCTGCTCGATTGCAATTGCCTGCTGGAATGTCGCAGGAGCATGCGAGCGTGGTTGAGCAGGTGATTCGTGGCATAATCACCAGGAACCATTACCTTGGTCGCGCATCGAAGGAGAGGGTGAGAGAAAGCGCATGAGGGTAGAGCTTGATCCCTACAACAAGACGCAGAAGGGGACCCTGGTGGCGTGCGCTCTGGTGCTGGCGTTTTCCTTTGTCATGCTTGTTGGGGCGATCGTCGACAGGGATCCGCTTCTGATTGTGGCGATGCTCTTCGGAGCTGCGCTCTTCGCCTGGATTCTGCGCAACTTCATGAACCCACGCGAATGGAACTGCATGAGCGCGGTGAAGGACGATATGGGTTATCTCGAGCTGAAGCAAGCGGTATCCCGCGAGCGCTTCGACGAGCCCATCCGCTTCGTGCAACGCGACTACCTGAAGTTTGACAGCCTCGGGGTGTCGCAGAACTGGCTGGTGATCGGGAAAGGGGAGGGTGATACCAACCCCGTGTGCATCCCCAAGGACAAGGTGGCTTCGATAGAGGTGCAGGAAGATGATCTGGGTTGCTACGACAACCTGTACGGCGGCTTCGACGACTATCTGTACCACGACCGGGATACGACGGCCTACTCGTTCTGGTTCGTGTGCGACGAGGAGAACAAGTTCCCCTCGGGCCTGGTGGCACCGAAGGACCTTGACAGGGCGCTGGCCGCCCTCCGCCGCCGCTTCCCGCATGTCAGGATAATGGAAGTGCCGACGACCGAAAACGTCCCAGAGCCGTGCATGGACACGGCAAGCGCATCCGAATAGGGCATCCAGGTTCACGTCCAGGACGAAACGGTGTGGCCCACGTGGCAAAGGCGGCCGAAGGGGGTTGCCTCGGATCCGCGAAGCGCATCGCCTTGTCGGGCACCGTCCGGGCGACCCACGGCAACGACCCTGCTGGTTGACGGCCTAGGAGTAGTTGCGCTCGAATTCCTCGGGCGGGATGGGCTTTGAGAAGTAGAAGCCTTGGAACAGGTCGCAATCCATCTCGGAGAGGGCTTTGAACTGCGATTCCGTCTCCACGCCCTCGGCGATGACCTTCATGTCCAGCTTCTTCGACATCTCGATGATGCTCGCCAGGATGCTGATGTTGCGCTCCCTGTTCTCGGTCTTGCCGACGAAGTTCTTGTCCAGCTTCAGCACGTCTGCCCGGATGTCGTTGAGCATGTTCAGCGACGAATAGCCGTTGCCGAAGTCGTCGATTTCCACATGGAACCCCCTGCGCCGCAGCGAAGAGACGAGCTCGACGTAGTGCGCGGAGTCGGAAATGAGCGTGGTCTCGGTGAACTCCGGATTGAGCTGGGTGGGCAGGATGCTGTACTTTTCGGCCAGGCTTGCGAAGGTCTGCTCGATGTCCAGGTAGTTGTCGTCCTGCAGCGAAATGTTGACCGATACGAAGATGTCTTCCAGCGGCGTTCCCTTCCAGCTGCTCAGCAGTTTGGCGGCTTCCTCCCACACGTACTCGTCGAGCCTGTGGATGAGGCCGGTCTTTTCCAGCACGCCGATGAACTCCGCGGGCGAGACGACGGTTTCGCCGTCGTTGCGCATCCAGCGCACCAGGGCCTCGGCGCCCACGAGCTTCCGGTTCCTGTCGACGATGGGCTGCAGGAAGATGCGGAACTCGCCGTCTTCCAGGGCGTCTTCGAACTCGGCGATGACCACGTTTTCCCTGAGGATGCTTTCCATCATGCTGTCGTCGTAGTAGGAGACGACAAGCTCCGATTCGCTGTGCATCGAATTGATGGCGATGTTGGCCCGGTCGCACATCAGCGACACGTCCATGGACTTGTCCTTGATCTGGAACACGCCGATGCGGTACTGCAGGATGTACTTCGAGCC
>CACXFZ010000021.1 GCA_902767025.1 uncultured Coriobacteriaceae bacterium | reverse complement strand
CTAGGCGCTCCAAGCCCGGCTCGCGTACGTGGAGTACGCGTCGCCGGGCTTTCCCGCCTATCTGGGGCCCCTGAGCGCTTTTCGCTGACACTTCGACCACATGCATGTCGTGGCGCGCTCTGCTGGGGATGCGAGGGTGGCCGCTGTTGCAGGTCCCCTCGACCTACGGGCGCGGCGACGCTTCGCTGGCCGCGCTGGGGGCCTGGCGGAACCTGCCTGGGTGGCCGCTGCTGCAGCCTCCTTCAACCTGCGGCGCGGCATTGCTTCGCTCGCCGCGCTGGGGCCTGGCGGGACCTGCCGGGTGGACCGCTGCTGCATCTTCCCTCGACCTACGGGCGCGGCGACGCTTCGCTGGCCGCGCTGGGGCCTGGCGGAACCTGCGAGTGGGGGGCGGGGCTGCGGGTTCTATGAAACCTGCGTGCGGTATAATCTTGGGCGAAACGAAAGGGGCTGTGCGACTATGATCGCCGCGAACAATTTGGTGGCTTTTGCTTCTGCGCTTGCGCCCACGGCAGACGACGCGCCGTACGTCATCGTGGCTGTCATTCTGATCGTGGCGATCCTGGCTCTGCTCATCGCCATGAGGCGCCGCAACCGCTAGCCATGGCCCCGAACGATCCACAAGACACAGCACTCCAGGACAAGCAGCGCATGCTCGCTGACGCCCTGCGCGCACACGAATCGCTTGCGGTCGCTTTCTCCGGCGGTGTGGATTCCTCGCTTCTGCTCGACGTGGCGCACGAAGTGCTGGGGGCGGGCGTGTTGGCTCTGACCGCGCAAAGCCCGTCGATTCCCGCGCGCGAAATCGAACTCGCCGTCGAGTTCTGCGCACAGCGCGGCATCCGCCACCTGGTCGTCGAAACGCACGAGTTCGACATTCCCGGCTTCGACCGCAATCCGCAGGACCGCTGCTACCTGTGCAAGCGCGAGATCCTCGGCAGCCTGCTCGAGGCGGCCGCGCAGGAGGGCGTCGCCGCGCTGGCCGAAGGCTCGAACCTCGACGACGACGGCGACTACCGCCCCGGTCGGCGTGCGGTGGCCGAGCTGCAGGTGGCAAGCCCCTTGCGCGATGCCGGTTTCACCAAGCAGGACGTGCGCTCCCTGGCGCGGCAGCGCGGGCTTTCCGTGTGGGACAAACCCGCCTTCGCCTGCCTGAACACGCGCTTCGCGTTCGGCGACCACATCACGCCCGCCAAGCTGGCCATGGTCGACGAGGCCGAGGAGGCAGTGCAGGCGGCCGGCGTGCAGCACGTGCGCGTGCGCATGGACGGCAACGGTGCGCGCATCGAGGTCGCCCCCGAAGACATCGCGCGGCTGGCCGAGCCCGACGTGCGCGGCGCAATCGTCGAGCGCCTGAAGCGCCTGGGGTTCGCGAACGTGTCGCTCGACCTGCAGGGATATCGCACGGGAAGCATGAACGAACAGCTGAAACCGTCGGAATAGGAGTACCCATGGGCAACATCATCGACTACGTCAAGGCAAGCACCGAGTCGTTCGCGCAACGGCCGCTGAACCGCGTCGACAGCCTGGTGCTGTCGTGGCTGGCGTACATGCGCATCCCCGAAGAAGTGCCCGAATCCTGCACCACCGAAGGCATCTCGATCGCCCGTCTGGGCAACCAGTTCGACGTGCTGGGACTGGTGGCCCCGCTGCACGACGCGAAGCGGTCCGAAGAGCTGCTGCGCGCATGTGCCATAAGCCCGCGGTTCGCGCAGATTTCCGCCTGTCGCAGCGTGGACACGTGGTCGCGCGCGGGCGAGATCCAGTTCAGCGCCACGACTTTCGCGCTGCCTGCCGAGCCGGGCACCACGGCGCCGGGGGCCTACGTGGCGTTTCGCGGAACCGACGACACGATCGTGGGGTGGAAGGAAAACTTCAACATGGCGTTCCACGATGCCGTTCCGTCGCAGACCGCGGCCCAGGAATACCTGGACCAGGTGGCGCTGCTTGTCGACGGGCCCTTGTGGGTGGGCGGTCATTCGAAGGGCGGCAACCTGGCGACCTTCGCGCTGAACACTTGCAGCGCGTCCACGCGCGGGCGCATCGAGCGCTGCTTCGCCCACGACGCGCCCGGGTTCACCAGCCAGACGATCGCGAGCGCCGATTGGGCCGGCGCCGACGAGCTGCTGGACAAGACCGTGCCCGAGGAATCCATCATCGGGTTGCTGTTCGACGAGCAGGTGCAGGGCATGACCGTGGTGAAGAGCACCAACCCCGGCATCCTGCAGCACGCGCCGTTTTCGTGGGTGGTCGACGGCACCGACTTCGCCACGGCGCACGCGGTGTCGTACGATTCGTACCGCAGGAACAAGCGCCTGAACGCCTGGATAGCAACGTTGGACGCGCCCAGCCGCGAGCGTTTCGTCGAAGTGCTCTACAAGCTGGTCCAATCCAGCGGCGAAGTGACGTTCTCGGGGCTGATGGACACGCTCGACGACGGCTCGCTCGACCTGATGCTGCGCCGCCTGGACGGGCTGCCGGATGCGGACAGGAACTTCTTCGTAGACGAGGTCAAGGACCTGGTGGCCACCCTGCTGCTGGGACCGGCGCCGACGAATCCGGAAACGCCGACCGAGCGCGCCGACGACGCCTCGAGCAAGCTCGACGACGCGACGGCGCGGTTCCACGACTCGATGTCGAAGATGGACAAGTACCTGGGGCTGTAGGGCCGGGCTCGAGAGCCCGCCTGGCCCAAGGCGCCCAAGGCGCGCTGGCCTGGGGCTGCAACCCCGCCTGGCCTGCGCATGCTGGCGTGCGCCGCTAGTCGGCGACCTCCACCAGCGTGATCTCGAACGTCAGGTCCTTGCCTGCCAGCTCGTGGTTCATGTCGACGCGCGCACCCTGCGGTCCGGCTTCGATCACCTTGACGGGCATCGGCTGGCCGCCCGGACCCTGCAGGTAGACCGTCTTGCCCGCGGGGAGGTCGGCGACGTCGATCATCGCCATCACCTGCTGGCCGGCCGGCAGCGTCTGCACTGCGTTCGGGTCGTGCTCGCCGTACGCCTCGGCGGCGGGGATGCGCACCGTCTGCGTCTGGCCTTCCTCCATCGTCGCGACGGCCTTGTCGAAGCCGGGGATCATCTGCCCGGCCATGCACGTGAACCCCAGCGGCTCGCCGCGTTTCACCGACGAATCGAATTCCGTGCCGTCGTCGAGCGTGCCGACGTAGTGGACCTTGACCTGCTTTCCCGCGTTGTCTGCCATGAGGGTTCCTTTCTTTCAAACCAGATGCCCGCAAGGGCTGTGATGAGCTTGGTAATGGTACCACGAGCGGGGAATGCCGCCTGTGCCATGTCGCGGGTGCGTGCGGTCGGGTCGCCGTTGCCGGGGCCCGGACCGCAAGCCTCGAATTTGTTGCGCAACGAATTGCGCGCGGACGGCCGTAAGGTGTACGCATCGGAAAGCAAGCCTGGCAGACAGGCGCAAGCGCAAGGAGGGCATCATGTTTTGCACGACGTGTGGTACGAACTACCAAGACAACCTGGGCGCATGCCCCCAGTGTGGCACGCCTGCGGCCTCCGGCTACGTGAACACGGGCAGCGCGCCGTACGTTTCTTCCCAGGCGTTCACCGTTCCCCAGGTGATTCCCGTGCAGGTGCCCGCACCCGCACCGCAGAAGAACACCGCCAACCGCATCGCCGGCGTGGTCGTGGGATGTGCGCTGGCCGCCACGCTGGCCGTCGTCGGCGTGATCTACTTCAACACCACCGAGGCGAACGCGCGCAACACCGCAGACCAGGCCCAGCAGGAGCAGGCCATGCAGCAGACCGTCGAAGAGGCTGCCGGCGCGTTGGGCGACGCTGCCAAGGAAGCCGCGCAGGAAGTGGCAAACGCCAATGTTTCGGCCGACGTGACCGTGCACTCCGACGCTCCCGCGCAGCCCGTTGTGCAGTACGTCTACGTTCCCACGAACACCTCGGCTGCACCGGCGTCTGCATGCGGCGACGGGTACATGCTGCCCGACAGCAGCTCGCGCTACTACAGCTACGGCGAGCTGGCCGGCATGTCGAACTGGGACCTCTACATCGCCCGCAACGAGATCTACGCGCGGCACGGACGCGGGTTCGTGCGCCAGGACCTGACCAACCACTTCAATGCCAAGAGCTGGTACACCAAGCGCTACAGCCCCGAGCAGTTCGACGCGATGCCGTCCCCGCTCAACGCCTACGAGAGCGCCAACGTGCAGACGATGCTGGCAGTCGAGCGCGACCAGAACTCCCCCTACCTCTAGTTTGAACAGGGGTCAGGCCCCTGTTCAAAATGCGTTAGAACGTTGGAACTTGAGCGGGGTCCGACCCCGCTCAACAACGTGTCGGAGCACTCCCTGGATATAATGGGTGTGCAAGCTGTGCGCACCAGGAAAGGGGCTGGACATGACGCATCGCCTCGGCAACACGCACCGCCCGCGCATGGCGGTGCTCGCATTTGTTTCCCTGACGATCG
>CACXFZ010000020.1 GCA_902767025.1 uncultured Coriobacteriaceae bacterium | reverse complement strand
GTCGACCTTTCCTACACCTGGGCGGTCAAGGACCCCCAGAACAACGGACGCGCCGACGTGTGCAAGGCGGCCGCCGACAAGATCATCGCCGACAACAAGGCCAAGACCGAGGCCGAGGCGAAGAAGGCCGAGCAGGAGGCTCTGAAGAAGGACCGTCCGCGCCTGGCCCAGGAATTCGTGAGCAACTACTTCACCAACGTCATCTTCATCGACAGCAACGACGACTCGCAGTTGATGGTGGCCTCCGACTGGGCCGATGTCGCGCTGACGTACGTCAAGCCGGGCACCGGCCTGGCTGCCAGCCTGTCGGGCGAGACCAGCGGGGAGTACTACAGTGCGCGCAGCGTGACGGTGTCGTCGCAGGGCGACAACACGGTGACCGTGCGTGCCGATGTGGCAAGCGCCAAGGAGATCGCGCCGGGATGGACCAACACCAGCTGGCCCGCCACGGTGAAGTGCACCTTCGAGGACGACAACAAGATCAGCTCGATGGAGGTCACCACGCCCAGCGGCACGACCACCTACTAGGCCGCGCAGCGGACAGACAACGGCGCCTGCCTGGCATGAGGTCCCAGGCAGGCGCTTTTGCGCGTCCGGCCTTTCTGGGAAGTTGGCAGGTCTGGGTTCTTGGGCTTAAAGCCACGCCTGCGCCAGGGCCTGTATGCCCTCTTCGACCTGGTCCAGGGGTATGGCGCTGTATCCGAGCAGCACGTAGTTCCAGCCCTCGGGTGCGGGGCCGACGAAATCCTGCTCGGTGGGGTACAGGCGCACGCCTTCCTTCAGCGCGGTCTTCAGCAGCTCGCTCGAGGAACGGTCGTCGTTCGTCTTGATCAGCACGTGCAGCCCGTTTTCGTAGTCCAGGTACGACACCTTGTCGCCCAGGTGCTTGTCCAGCGCCTCGACGAGGGTGCGGTACTTGCTGCGGTAGGCGTTCTGGATCTTGCGCAGGTGCTGGTACCACAAGCCTTCGTTCATGAACTGGGCCAGCGTTGCCTGCAGCGGCCAGGGCACGGGCGTGTGGATCAGCGTGTTGGGCATGTCCAGCCAGCGCATCATCAGCTTTGGGGGAAGCACCAAATACGATGTGCACAGCGAAGGCGCGAGCGATTTCGAGAACGTTCCCATGCTGATCACGCGACCGGCGGTGTCGAGCGCATGCAGCGAAGGGGGATGCTCGTTGCCGAAGTGGAACTCGCGGCAGTAGTTGTCTTCCACGATGTAGGCGTCGCTGTCTTCGGCCCACTCCACCAGCGCCTGCTTGTCCGACAGCGTCATCGACGCGTTGGTGGGGTACTGGTTGAACGGCGTGGTCACCAACAGGCGTGCGTTCTGGTCGTTGGTCACGAAGCCCCGCCAGCTGTTGTCCGGGTACACGCGATACGGGTAGACCGGAAACTCCATGCTGTGGCAGGCGTTGACCACCTCGGGAAAGCACGGGTCCTCGATGGCCACCGTCGGCTTGTTGTCCATGAACAGCCCCAGCACCGTCATCAGGGACACGCGCGTGTTCGGCAGCACCAGGATCTGCTCGGGCAGCGCCTGGATGTCCTCTTCGCGCATCAGGTACTGGGCGATTTGCTCGCGCAAGGCGGGAAGGCCGCGCTTGTCGGCGTAGCGGCAGATGTCGGTGTTGTCCGGGCCCAGCAGCACGTCGCGGTGGATGCGCGTCCACTGGGCATAGGGGAACAGCGACGGGTCCATGGCGTCGTAGGCGAAGTCGTATTTCACCTTGTGCGTGCTTGAGGAATCGGCGCGTTCGCGCAGCAGTTGCAGCGATGCCTTGTAGGACGAGTCGAAATTGGCGAAGCGCATGGGCTTGGTCGAGCGCTGGTTGACGACGTAGCCGCTGCCGGGCCGGGCGTTCACGTACCCTTCCTGGGTGAGCATCTGGTAGGCTTGCTCGATCGTGTTGCGGGAAACCCCCAGCAGCGCCGCGTTCGACCGCAGCGAGGGGAGCTGTTCGCCGGGGCGGTACAGTCCCTGTTCGATGTCGGCGGCAAGCTGCTTGTATACCTGCAGGTAATACGGCTCGGGATTGTCTCGGTCAACCGCAATCATGATGCGCCTTTCTTCGCAGAAAGAAGTTCGTGTATGAGGTTGTGATTATGCATGATTGTAGCAGTTCGACCCTGCCTGCGCGGCACATAAAAGCCGACTGTGCGCGGATTGGCCGTGGCGATGGCCAAGGCCGATTCCCCTGCAGTACTGCAGCTCTTTTAAACGAACGCGATCTTCTTTTCCTCGCGGGCGCACTCGACCAGGTAGAGGTTGATCAGCTTCTGGTAGGGGATGCCCGTTCGGTCGGCCTTGCGCTTGAAGTAATCGATGGCGTACGCGTCGATGTCAATGGTCATGGGGCGCTGCGATTGTTCGATGTATGGGTTTGGGAGCGCTCCCGACAGGTCGTATTCAGCCTTCATTTCTTCACCTCCGGTAGTCGCCTTCCTCCTTCTTGCTTGTTGCTTATAGTATACCTCCCGAAGCCCCGACCTAGTCGCCCTTGCTCGACGGGACCGGGGATGGGTGCTACTGTTACAGGCATGAACGGGGATTCGGCACATACGGGGATGCGAGCGCTCGGGGTGGTCTGCGCCCTGATGGCGCTGATGGCGTGCCTGGCGCTGGGTGCGGGATGCTCGCACCTGGTGCCTTCGGTTGCGCCCGTCGACGAGCGTCCCTGGGATACGACGCCGAACGTGCAGAGCGCCGATGACGACTTCGCCATCGACGACCAGCGGCGCTATCCCTACGAGAACCGCTATTTCTACACGCAGCTCGACGACGATTTGAAGGTGGGGTACCGCTCGCTGTATGCGGCGATGTCGGCCTTCGCCCCCACCGTGTGGTATCCTGGCGACTACAACGACTCGATGCAGCTGATCGCCCGCTCGGTGTTCATGGACTGCCCCGAATTCTTCTACGCGCGCATGATAGGCGACTACACCGGCGACGGCATCGGCACGCTCTACCGCATTGGCTACATGTACACCGAAGACGACGCGCTGCAGCGCCGATGGCTCATCAACCAGAAGTTCGACGAGCTGTACGCGGTGGCCGCGGCCCAGCCCGACCAGGCAAGCCAGGCGTGGGCCGCCGTGCAGTACATGGCCGAGCACATCGACTACCATTGGGATGCGGCCGCAACGCCCGACGACGTCTTCTACGACTCCTACTTCGACACGAACACCCTCTACGGCGCGCTCGTCAACGAGCATGCGCTGTGCGGCGGCTACGCGATGGCGTTCGAGCTTCTGTGCTACAGGTTGGGCATCCCGTGCATCTACGTGGAGGGAGAGGTCCTGTCCGACACCTACAGCGGCGCCCATGCGTGGAACCTGGTCTACATCAACGGAGCGTGGACCAACGTCGATCCCACGTGGAGCGACGACGAGCAGGGCGCAGGGTTGCGAGACGACTACTTCATGGCTAGCGACGCCTACCACAACCAGTACGTCACCGGTTTCTACCTTCCCGCCGAGCTTCCCTGATTTTCGTTACGCCGCATGCGCCTGCGCAAGCGTTCAGCGCCGGGGATGGTCCCGCAAGGCGCGCACGGGTTTGGCCACCGCGTCGGTGACGGTGCTGGTGAAGTCGTGCGAAGGCTTGGTGCGCCAGCCGAACGCCATCGACGAGAGCACTATCACCACGATCAGCGCCGCGCACATGAAGGCGGAATAGTCGTCGAGCACGTGGTAGGTGCGCATCAGGCAGTAGACGATGGTGCCCAGCAGGGCCGCCGAGCCGTAGAGCTCGCTTGGCTGGAAGGCCTTCACGGGGCGGTTCATCAGCACGTCGCGCGTGATGCCGCCGCCGATGGCGGTGACGACGCCCAGGATGACGGCAGGCACGAACGACAGGCCCGCCGAGAGCGCCTTGCCCGCGCCCAGGATGGCCCACATGCCCACCACCAGCGCATCGAGGATGTCGATGAAGCGGTTCAGGTAGGTCACGAGCGTGCCGAAGTAGAACACGACCAAGCCCGTGATGACGCAGGCGACGATGAACTCGGGATGCTGGAACGCGTAGATCCCGTAGCTTTGCAGCATGACGTCGCGGATGACGCCGCCGAACAAGCCCAGGATGGTGGCGATGATGATGGTGCCGAAGATGTCGTAGCGCGCACGGCAGGCGGCCATCGCTCCCGTGATGGCACCCGATATCGTGGCGACCATTTCGAACCAGAACGGTATGGGCAGGACCACTTCGAGCATCTAGTCTCCTTTCACCACGGTCAGGCTGGCGACGGTGGGTGCGCCGCTGAAGTTGATGTCATGGGTGATGGCGCGCGCAGCGTCCTCGTCGAAGCGCGGGGCGTCGAACGCCTGGATGATGCCCTGCGCCTCGTCGAGCGAGTCCTGGTAGATGTCCCAGAACGAATCGAAGCGCACCTCGCCGGTCCAGGGATGCTCCCACGGCTGATGGTCGGGGTTGGCGAACCAGGTCGTCTCGAGCTCGTGCGCACGGTGCGACACGCTGCTCACATACGAATGGGAGCCGCGGCGCACGGCCCGCTCGATGCCGCCCAGGATGGCGCGCTTCGTCCCCGTGGGCGAGTAGAGCATCTGCTGCTCCAGGCGGTACATCGCCAGTGCGTGGGCGAACGCGGTGGGCGCCATCTCCGTGCCGTAGACGGTGAGCGCCATGTAGGCGTACATGCGCTGGATCACGCCCAGCGCCCAAGGGTTGACCAGCAGGATGTGCCGGGTGGGCTTGAACTCGCGCACGGTCATGCCGCGCTTGCGGTAGAGCACCATCTCGTCGAGCTCGCGTTCGATCGAATGGTGGACCACGGCGCGGTCCCCATCCCCCAGGCCCTCGACGCCGGCCGTGCAGATGGACTCTACCAGGCCGTACACCAGCGGGTGCATCTTCGAGTCGAGCAGGTAGTGCATCAGAAAGCCATGCGCATAGGCGCGGCCGATCGGCTGGGCGTCGCCTTCGAGCACGCCAAGCGACGCCGACAGGGCGGCCAGAAGCTTCGACGGCTCTTCGCTGTGCATGCGCTTGCCCAGCACGCTGGTGCCGTAGGGGGCCATGCCGCGTCCGAAGAACAGCGGGTCGGGGCCCTGGCTGCCCAGCAGGAATGCGTCGCACTCGAAGCGCGAATCGCCGCATGCGTCCGCATAGGCGTTCATCACGTCGTGCGCGAAGAAGTCGTGTGTGATAAGCGCGGGCATCGTTGCCGCCTTTCTGTTTCGCGGGGATGCGCCCGCATGCGTTCGGGTGGCGTTCGCCTGCGAGCGGCGTGCACATCATGATGTATGCATACGCGACATGCAACCAGGATGCAAGCCCTCTTCGCATCATTTACGTTTTCGGTGCATATAGATGCGACAGGCTTGCCAGTGCTTTATCATGGCACGTTGGGTATCGCGTGGTCGAACCCCAGACAAGATTGCGACATTCGGAGAAGATCCTGTGGCACTGATCGTAGCAAAATTCGGCGGGACCTCGGTGGCCTCGCCCGAGCGCATCCAGATGGTTGCCAAGCGCCTGATTGCCATCAAGCAGGCGGGCGACGACGTCGTGGCAGTCGTTTCTGCCATGGGCAAGACGACCGACGAACTCGTCGGCCTGGCACGCGCCATTTCGAAGAACCCGCCCAAGCGCGAGCTCGACCGCCTGCTTTCGACGGGCGAGCAGGTTTCGATGACGCTGCTTGCCATGGCCATCGAGGCATCCGGGTACCGCGCGATGAGCTTCACCGGGCGCCAGGCGGGCATCCAGACGGACACCGACCATTCGAAGGCGAAGATCACGCTCATCCACGCCGACCGCATCATCACGGCGGTGAAGGCGGGCGTCATCCCCGTGGTCGCCGGTTTCCAGGGCATCGACCAGAACGGCGACATCACCACGCTGGGACGCGGCGGCTCCGACACGACGGCCGTGGCCGTGGCTTACGGCATCGGGGCCGACGTGTGCGAGATCTACTCCGACGTCGACGGCGTCTACACCGCAGACCCGCGTGTTGCGCCCCGCGCGCGCAAGCTCGACCAGATCAGTTACGAGGACATGCTCGAGCTGTCCGGCGCAGGTGCGGGCGTGCTGCAGAGCCGCGCCGTCGAATTCGCGCGCAAGTACAACGTGGTTATCCATTCCCGCTCTGCGTTTTCCGACGCGCCCGGCACGCTGATCAAGGAGGCCGACTCGTCCATGGAACAGGCAGTCATCTCGGGCATCGCCCATGACACCTCAGAAGTGAAGCTCACGATCCGTCACGTCCCCGACATGCCGGGCATTGCGGCACGCGTCTTCAGCGCGCTGGCGGGCAACTCCGTCAACGTGGACATGATCATCCAGAACATCTCGGAAGACGACTTCACCGACATCACCTTCACCTGTCCCGAGGACGACCTCGAGCGAGCCGAGGAGGTTATCCAGGGATCGCTCGAGCGCATCGGCGGGCGCGACTACGTGGTGGACACCAACATCGCCAAGGTCTCGGTCGTGGGCACTGGCATGAAGAGCAGCCCCGGCGTCGCCGCCAAGGCGTTCCAGGCGCTGGCTGCCAGCGATGTGAACATCCAGCTGATTTCGACCAGCCCCATCCGCCTGTCCGTGGTCATTTCCGGCGACCAGGTGGACCTGGCCGTGCGTTCCCTGCACACCGCCTTCGATCTGGACTCCGACAAGGTCTTCGAGGAGACCATGCTTTCGGCGGAAGAACTCGAAGCCAAAAAGAACAAGGGTCGCTAGTTCTGGGCTTAACGACCGCCGACGCTGCGGCACGCCCAGCCACCCTACTCGGCCGACGCTGCGGCGCGCCCAGCCACCCCGCCTTGCCCCTACTACGGGGCTCTGCGCG
>CACXFZ010000019.1 GCA_902767025.1 uncultured Coriobacteriaceae bacterium | reverse complement strand
TTCAACCACCATGTAGTGGGCTGGGTCGACGAGAACGGCAACACGTTCGCGGCCGACAAGATCCCGGCCAACACGGTGTCCAAGGCCAAGATCACGCTGACCGCGCAGTGGGCGCCCGACGACAATTCCGTCAATATGAACAACGGCGAGTTCGAGTTCACGCTGAAGTCCAACGAGCGTGCGATCTTCGACAACATCCCGGCAGGCACTGCCTACCAGGTATGGGAAGAAACGCCCGCGGGTTGGGTGCTCGTGCAAAGCGTCAACGAGTCTGGCGAAATCCAGCCGCTCGAGACCGCCACGGCCTCCTTCACCAACGAGTACAACCCCAACAAGGCTAGCGCGCAGCTGACCGCGCGCAAGACCCTGGACGGCCAGCCGGCCAAGGAGGGCGCCTTCACCTTCGCGCTTACCAAGGACACCCCGCTCTCCCAGGGCGGCCAAGTGCTGCAGACCGTGACCACCACCGACGGTGGCGGCATTAGCTTCGAGCCCATCCAGTACACACGCAACGACGTGGGCGATCATGCCTACTACATCTGCGAGGTGGCAGGCAACGACCCCAACATTACCTACGACACCTACGAGCTGCCCGTAACGGTAACCGTGGCAGACGACGGCGCGGGTAACCTTACCGCTACAACCAGCTGGGTCGATGGCCCGTCGCACGTGTTCCAAAACACGCAGAAGACCGGCAGCCTCGCCATCGCCAAGACGGTCGAGGGCGCGGGCGCTCCCGCCGATGCCGAATTCACCTTCGAGGTAACCTTCTCGGCGTCCGGCAGCTTCAAATACGTGGTTGCCCAAACTAAGAAGAGCGGTACTGTGCGCAGCGGCGACACGATTACGCTCAAGGCGGGCCAGCGTGTGGAGATCTCCGGGATGCCTGCGGGCACGACGTACAGCGTAACCGAGGTCAACCTGCCCGACGGCTTCGAGCTTACGACAGACGAGAGCGCATCCGGCACTATCTCTGCCAACGGCAGCGCCCTAGCCGCTTTCACCAACACGTTCACAAGCACCGACGAGGCGCCGGCCGCCATTAACCTGCAGGCACGCAAGCAGTTCGAGGGCGGCACGCTCGAGGCTGGCCAGTTCAGCTTCCAGCTGCTCGACGCCGAGGAGAACGTGCTCGACGTCGCCTCCAACGACGCGGACGGCAAGGTGGGCTTCGGGATGCTCGAGTTCGACACTGCGGGCACCTACACCTACACCGTGCGCGAGGTGCCCGGCGATGACAGAACGATCAGCTACGACACCGACGACAAGACCATCACCGTGACGGTTGCCCCCGATCCGAACGACACGACCAAGCTCGTGGCCACGCCCAGCTACGACCCCGAGGACCAGAGCACCATCCCCACCTTCGCGAACACCGTGAAGACGGCACCGCTCATGATCTTGAAGACCTCGGATGCCGTCACGGAAGCAGCGCGCGCCAAGGCCTTCAGCTTCACCATTACGCTCGAGGACGACCAGGGCAACCCGCTGACCGGCAGCTTCGACTGGACGGCCGCCCGCTCCACGGGCGACGAGGTAGAGCAGGTCGGCGAAGGCACGCTCAGCTCGGGCGGCCAGGTGAGCATGCGCGCTGACGAGTTCGTGACGATCGAGGGACTTCCGCAGGGCACGCACTATCGCGTTGTCGAGAACCAGCTGCCCGGCTACCAGCTCGAGTCCATAGAGGGTGGCGAAGGCGTCATCAGGGGCGGCATCCTGCCGATCATCTGCTGGGCGGACAACGCGTACAGCTCCTATGGCGAGGTCGAGCTGCAGGCGCGCAAGACCCTTGTCGGCCGCGACTTGGCCGATGGCCAGTTCACCTTCGAGCTGCGCGACGCCGACGGCAAGATCATCGCCTACGCGGCAAACGACGCCGACGGCCTGGTCACGTTCCCGGCAATCGCCTACACCAATGCCGACGACGGAAAGACCTTCACCTACACCATCACCGAATCCAAGGCCGACGACCCCGGCTACACCTACGACGAGACGGTGCTGACTGCGACCGTGGCGGTTGCGGACAGGGGCGACGGCACCATGAGGGCTACCGTTGCCTACGCGGGCGACTCCAACACGCTCGCCAACGTATACGAGGCTAAGGGCGAAGCCGAGCTGCAGGCAACCAAGGCGCTGACGGGACGTGCGCTGGCGGCTGGACAGTTCAGCTTCGAGGTCGTCGACGCCGAGGGCGCCGTGGTATCCACCGGCACGAACGCCGCCGACGGGACCGTGGCCTTCGAGCCAATCGCCTACACCGTAGCCGATGCTGGCAAGACGTATCGCTACCAGATGCGCGAGGTCGCACCCGACCCGG
>CACXFZ010000018.1 GCA_902767025.1 uncultured Coriobacteriaceae bacterium | reverse complement strand
GTGACCGGGGTGCCGTCGTACTTCGCCAGGCCGGTGATCACGGCGTCGACCGACACCGACATGCCGTCCTTGAAGTCGACGGCCTGGGCCAGGGCCATGCTCGAGTAGTCGGCGTCCGCGGACGCGTCGCCCGACTGGGCGGCGTCTTGCGCTTCGGCACCCGTTGCCGCGGCGGACGATTCCTGCCCGTCTTGCGCAGTGACCGTGCTGGAGGATACGGCGACGGGCGCGCTGCCCGACTCCACCTCTTTGACAGCCTGGTCGATGGCGGCGCCGTACAGGCTCTGCGTGGCAAGCACGATAATCACCGAGAGCACATTGAGCACGATGCCGGCGATGCTGATGCCCTTACCCGACTTCTTGCCCTTGCTGGCCGCAACCAGGCCCACCACGCCAAACACCAGGCCGAGGAGCGCGAGGAAGAACGAACCGTTGTTGATGATGGGCAAGAACGAGGTCAGAATGGCAAGAATGCCGAGCACCAGGCTGGCGATCCCCATGCCAGAGGTGCCCGTCGGAGCCGGGGCCGCCACTTGCGCGGCGTCGGCGGTCGCAACAGGAGCTGCCTGGGGCTGTTCGGTCGTAGTGGTTTCTTCGGACATGACTTTTCCTTTCTCGCCATCTTCGATACTGCATAGAAGATAGCGAAGGCGATGCGCATAAACATTAGCTGCCAGCTAATATCTGAGCGGCCTGGTAGGACCGTTCCTGCATACCCATCGTCTACAATGAACGCGACCGAATCCGCAGGTTGGGAGGATGCATGATCGAGGTCAGAGGGTACGAGCCTGGCGACATTGCAGGCATGGTCGAGGTCTGGAACGAGGTAGTCGCAGACGGCATCGCCTTTCCCCAGGAAGAGGAACTCGACCTGGAGACGGGCAGGGAGTTCTTCGCAGCGCAAACCCATTGCGGCGTGGCCGTGGACGATGGGCGCATCAAGGGCATGTACATCCTGCACCCGAACAACGTCGGACGTTGCGGCCATATCGCCAACGCCAGCTATGCCGTCGGCTCGGCGGCACGTGGGGCCGGCATCGGGCGGATGCTCGTCGAGGATTCGGTGGCGCAAGGCAGGCGGGCGGGCTTTCGCGTCCTGCAATTCAACGCCGTCGTAGCCACCAACGCCGCTGCCCGCCATCTGTACGAAGACCTGGGGTTCGTGCAGCTGGGCACGATTCCCGGCGGTTTCCGCATGCCCGACGGCGACTACGTCGACATCTGCCCTTACTACCACGAACTGTAGAGGTCCATCCTGCGCCTTGTGCGCCAGAGGGCCGAACGGAGCCTGCCGCCTTCCGAAACGATGGCCGGGAAATGCTCGAAACCCAGGACGAAACGCGCGCCCAAGCGTAGAATCAACAGCAGGACCGACAAACCAGGAAGGAACTCCCATGCCCCAGACGCATTGCAAACCTTCGCTCAAGACCACGACGTGCATCGTTCTTTGCCTGTCCGCATTCCTCGCCGCCCTGTGCTTCGCCCATCCCGCGCTCGCGCAAGACGAGGCCGAGTCCCTGACTCAGGAAGACTACGAAGCAGCGGCGGCGCGGGCGATCTCCTACCTGCCCGACGTGACCAGCGAGATGGCGCACGCCACGTATTGGAGCGACAAGCAGTCCCAACCCGACTCCCTGCTCGCCGACCGCGCAACGATCGACCAGCTGAACCAAGCCGGCATCGACGCCGACGGCACCATGCTGCAGCCGTTGAAGGAAGCCTCCGAGCGCTTCTACACGGCCGAAGAGCAGCAACGGCTCAAGGACAACGCAGCCGCAGAGATGGCAGCGCTGTTCATCGGCCAGGTCTACGACGAAGACGACGTCCTGTTCACTCAGGAGTACGCCGACCAGATCCTGGCGAACTACCCGACCGATGGGCGCGTGCCCGACATCGCCAGCGGATACGCCATCGTCACCACCCATACCACCATGCGCTGCTACCCCACCGACCGCGCGCTCATGTACACCCTGGGCGACTACGACGACGACAACCTGTACCTGAGCGCCCTGCGCGTCAACGAGCCGCTGCTGGTGCGCTCCTGCTCGGCCGACGGCAGGTTCCTGCTGTGCATCTCGTCGTGCATGCAGGCCGCCTGGGTACCCACCGAAGACGTGGCCATCTGCAAGGATCGCGCCGAATGGCTGTCCGCCTGGGATATTCCCGCAGGCCAGGAGCTAGTGGTGTGCGGCTACAAGGTGCGCACCGAGCAGTCGCGCGTGACTCCCCACATCGCCAACCGGATGCTCTACATGGGAACGGTCCTCGAACGCGTGGACGGCCTGAACCCCACCGAGCTGGTGGGCACGCGGTCGGCCTACAACAACCACGTGTGCTACCTTCCCGTGCGCAACGAGGACGGCTCCTACGCAAAGGAGCTCGCGCTCATCGCCGAATCCGAAAACGTCAGCGAGGGCTACCTGCCGCTGACGAAGGCCAACATCGCCGCGGTCGCCCTGCGCAGCCTGGGCCAGATGTACGGCTGGGGCGGCATGCTGGAGGCGAACGACTGCTCGGGGTATGTGCGCGACGTGTACAAGTGCTTCGGCCTGGAGCTGGCACGCAACACCACCTGGCAGATGAACCTGCCCGTGCGCAAACACGACCTTGCCGGCATGGACAGGTCCCACAAGGCCGCGGCCATCGCCCAGATGCCGCTGGGCACCGTGCTGTTCTGGGGCGGCCACGAGATGATCTACCTGGGACAGGACAACGGAAAGCTCTACGTGATCAGCGCCACCGGCTCCATCGGCAACCTGTTCGCAGATTCGGGAACCACGCAGATCAAGGGCGTGGTCATCAACACGCTGGACATGGTCCGCGGCAACCGCAACACGTGGCTTGACACCATCACGACGGCCAACGTGCCCTACGTTGCCGCGAGCGCAGCAGGGCCCGGCGTATACGACCTGGCCTTCTACGAGAACGCGATAACGTGGCCCGCCGAATCCTATCCCTACACCGGCTCGGCCGTCGAACCCGGCGCAACGGTGTCCGGCCTGGTCGCGGGAGAGGACTACACCGTTTCGCACCGGGACAACGTCAACCCCGGCGAAGCCACCATCACGATAACGGGCTGCGGCTCCTACGCCGGGTCGCTGTCGCGCACGTTCAAGATCGAAGCCGCGCCCGAACCCGACAAGGTCTGGGTGCGCCTGGCGGGAGACGACGCCTACGGCACAATGGACGCCATCGCCACCGAAGGATGGGCCAGCGCCGACACCGTCGTGATCGCCGCGTTCGACGGCTACTGGGACGCCTTGGCCGCAAGCGCGCTGGCCGGCAAGGGCCAGTCGCCCATCCTGCTCACCGGCGCAGATGCGCTCAACGAGACGACGGCCAGCCAGATAACCAGGCTGGGTGCGAAGAAAGCCGTCATCGTGGGCGGCACCGCAGCCGTCTCCGATTCCGTGCAGAAGCAGATCGAGGGCATGGGATTGCAAACGGAGCGTTTCTGGGGAGACGACGCCCAGAAGACGGCAGTGGCCATCGCCGGGCAGATCGCCCCCGATGCGGACACGTGCATCATCGCCACATCGGCCTCGTTCCACGACGCCCTGGCGGCGTCCCCCTACGCTTACGCCAAAGGCTACCCCATCTACCTGACCGATGCGAACGGGGTGCTGCGCGCAGACACGCTGGCAGCCATCAAGGGCGGCGGCTTCTCGCGGGCCATCATCGCAGGAGGCGCTGCCGCCATACCCACGCGCGCCGAATCCGATCTGGCCGATGCGGGCATCGCAACCCTGGAGCGCAAGTGGGGCATGGACGCCATCGGCACCAGCAAGGCCATCGCCGAGCTGGCGATAGCCGAGGGCATGAGCGCCAACCACATGGGCGTTGCCACGGCAGCCACCTACTACGACGCGCTCACCGGCGGGCCCCTGTGCGGCAAGCTGAACGGGGTGCTGGTGCTTGCCACCGAAGACGACACATCGAACACATCCGTGCCGGCCGCCCGCAAAAACGACGTGAAGCGCGCCTACGTGTTCGGTGGGACTGCGGCATTGAGCGAGGCCGTGTTCAACGCCTTCGACGCATCGACGGGCGCGTAGGCAGTAGCAGTTCTGGGGCTGAGCGGGGTTGACTGCGCGAACCCCGCTCAGCCCTGCGGGCGTCCTTGGCGCCCGCGCGAGTCTTGATAGGAGCCCATCCTCTCGAGACTGTCAAACACGGCTCTCGCCGTCCCGAGATGCCAAAACAAAAAACCCCGCTTGCGCGGGGTGTTTTGTTTTGGTAGCCCCGACCGGATTCGAACCGGCGATCTCCGCCTTGAGAGGGCGGCGTCCTAAACCGCTAGACGACGGGGCCTTCTGGCTGGGGTAGCAGGAGTCGAACCCACACATACGGAACCAGAATCCGCTGTACTACCATTATACGATACCCCAAGTTGCAAACGAGCGCATGCCCGAACGCGAATGCATATATTAGCTTCACTTGTGCACATGCGTCAAGACACGATTCTGACCATCATCGTCTGCACGCATTTGCACCACAGTCCCCACCTCCACCACATGCACCGCATCCTGCTTGCGCACCCGCCGCAGCACAGCCAGAGCGCATGGCGGCCCATGATAAGATAGCGCCATGCACGCAGACGACCTTTCCCGATACCTCGATTCCCTTGAACGCGACGGCCGCTACCGCGTGATCGAGACCATCAAGTCATCACTGTTCGAAACGACCGAGCGCGTGATGCTCGCCGCAGACGACGGCACGGAGTCGGGCCCGTTCATCCGCAAGACGATCGAGAGGGAGTCGGGCATGGGCGGCGCCTACGAGCGCATCTTCGAAGCCCAGAACCAGGGGATGCGCTTCGAGCACATTCCGCGCATCGTCGATTTCTACCTGCGCGACAACCAGATCGTCGTCGTCACCGAATACGTCGCCGGCATCACGCTGCTCGACCTGGTCTACGAGCAAGACCCCTCCGTCGCACTCGCCGCCCAGGTGTACCCGCGCCTGTGCGATGCGGTCATCGAATTGCACGAGCGCTTCGACCCACCCATCATCCACCGCGACCTGAAGCCGTCGAACGTGATCGTGGCGGGCGATGCGGTCACCATCATCGATTTCGGCATCGCCCGCGAATTCAAGGAATCGGCCTCTGCCGACACGACGCAGTTCGGGACGCGCGCCTACGCCCCACCCGAGCAGTTCGGTTTCGGGCAAACCACCGTGAAAAGCGACGTCTACGCCCTGGGCATGCTGCTCTACTTCCTGCTCACCGAGAAGAACCCCTCGCCCAAGTCGGTCGAGAAGCGCTTCAAGGACGCCGACATCCCCGAACCGCTGCGCGCCATCATCGACACCGCCACGGCCTTCGACCCCAACAACCGCTACGCGGACGTGCGCACGCTCAAGTCCGCCTTCGAGCAATCCGTGCTCGGCGCCGGCCCCGATAAGCACGCAGCCACCGCGGCATCAAGGACGGAAGCGTCGCCCGCCCCGACGGCGCGCGCAAACGGCGCCGCTCCGACCGGCAGCCCTGTGGTCATGCCCTCCCCAGTGATGCCGCCAACGGCAGACGCCTGGCAGGCCAACGCCGCATCACGACCCAACCGCAGCAAGGCCCTGGACACCCTGGGCAGGATCTGGAACATACTGGTGCTGGCCTGCTACGCCCTGTTCCTGTACGGCTGCATTTCCACCTTCGTCGAGCGCCTGGGCGGCTCGGGGCCTCCTTTGTGGTACAACGCGCTGGCGTACCTGGTCATCGTGCCGGTGTTCACGGGCGCGATCGCCTACGCCATCCTGGACAAGCGCCGCCTGAAGGAGCGCTTCCCCGTGCTGGCGCGCCCCAAGCTCTGGCACATGGTGCTGTTCTACGTGCTGCTAACCGTGTTCCTGGTGTTGGTCGTGCGGCTGATGAACATGGCCATCGGCATCTAGCGCCGCACGCCGCATCACTATTCGCAGTCGGGGTACACGCGGCTGCTGTCCGACGAGCCGCTCACCACCACGCCGTTCACGTCGCGCATGAACTTCGAGAGCTTCGAATACCCGTAGTCCTTGACGTTGAACAGGGGGTACTCGTCGTGGATGAGGTTGCCCAGCTGCGAGAGCTCCACGCCCTCGTCCCCTGCCCGCTCCACTTCGTCGGCTATCAGCCGCGCCACCGCCTCCTTCGTTTCCGAAGAGCGCACCAGCGACACCGACACGATGTTGTCCTTCTTCTCGAGCACCAGGTTGTCGAAGCTCGACAGGAACTTCGACAGCTGGCTGTACCCGAAGGCGCGCACGTCGAAGTCGGGGTAGATTCGGACCAGGCGGTTGCCCACTTCGGACAGGGTGACCTCGTCGCCGCGGCCCGCACGCTCGCTGACGATGTCGACGATGGCGTCGGAGACCTCGCGCTTCGTGAGCTGCACGGCCTCGTCCTCGCGCGCCACCGGTGCATCAGGCTCTTCGGAGCCCACCAGCAGCTCGAGGCTCGTGAACACCGTGCATGCGTTGCGGAACGACCGCGGCGTCTTCGCCTCGCCCATGCCCACGACCACCATGCCGGCATCGCGCAGCCTGCTGGCCAGGCGCGTGAAGTCGCCGTCGCTCGACACGATGCAGAACCCGTCCACCTTGCCTTCGTAGAGGATGTCCATCGCGTCGATGATCAGAAACGAGTCGGTGGCGTTCTTGCCCTTGGTGTTGGGGAACTGCTGCATCGGCGTCAGGGAATGGTCCGCCAGCGTTTCCTTCCACTTGGCCATCTGCCCGCTGGTCAAGTCGCCGTAGATGCGCCGGTAGGTGACCTGCCCGTGGCGGTTGGTGAGCTCGTTCATGATGCCGTGGATGTAGCGCGCCGACACGTTGTCGGAGTCGATGAGCAGGGCAAAGGTGGTCCGCGTAGCCATAAGCTTCGCCTTTCTGTCGAAGAATCCCCTTCATTGTACCCAATCGCCCCTGCCAGACCCCCCTATTCACCATTTGTTCTTGCGCCAAGCCGCCATGAGTATCACAATCTGTAGTCAACCGTACGAAAGGGAGGGACGTATGACCACCGCCTACACCAATTGCCTGCTGTTCGATGGCACTTCCGACGAAACGCAGGAAGGCGCCACGATCGTTGTCGATGGCACGAAGATCGCTGCCGTGCTGCCGCAAGGACAGCCGCACAATGCCGACGAGGAAGTCGACTGCAAGGGCCGCTTCGTCATGCCGGGCATGATCAATGCCCACGCGCACCATTTCAGCACCGGCAAACCCACGTCCGCCCTGGTGAAGGGCTTCAAGCAGCGGGCCCTGCTCGCGCTGGAGCACACCCCCGCAGGCGAGGCGATCCTGGAGCAGATGTGCGTGAAGACGCTGCGCACCGCCATGTACTCGGGCGTCACCACCGAACGCGGAACCGGCGACATGCTGGGCCAGGACCTGGACGTGCGCGACCGCATCGCGTCGGGCCGCCTGGTCGGGCCGCGCTTCATCACCTCGGGAGCCGCCATCACCACGCCGTACGGCCACGGCGCGGGCATCTTCGCCGACGAGGCCATCGAGGTCGCCGACCTGGCCGCGCTCGTGGACAAGCGCGCCGAGGCAGGGGCCGACTTCATCAAGATCTGCGTCACCAGCGGCATCCTGGAAACCAGCGAGCAGGATGGCTGCGGCGTGCTGCGCATGAACAGGCAGCAGGTGGAGGCGGTGTGCGAACGCGCCGCCGAGCACGGGCTGAAGGTCTCGAGCCACGCCGAAGGCCCCGAGGGCATGGAAGTGAGCATCCTGGCTGGCGTTGATTACATCGAGCACGGCGCGCCCATCGCCGACGAGAGCCTGATCGAGAAGATCCTGGAATCGGGCACCGCGGTGATCACCACGCTGGGATCGGCCCTTCCGCTGGCAGCGCTGGACGAAACCCAGAGCAAGCTCGACGACGTCGCCAGGCACAACGCCGGCGTGACCCTGCAGCGCAACGTCGAATGCGCGCGCCAGTGCCTGGAGCACGGCATCCCGATGGGCATCGGCAGCGGTGCCGGCTACCCCTTCATCACGCATTACGACCTGTGGCACGAGGTGCTGATCTACCAGACCGCCCTGCACGTGACCGAAGCGGACGCGCTGCGCGCCATCACGCAGAACAACGCGCGCGTCCTGGGCATCGACGATGTCACGGGCACGATCGAAGCAGGCAAGGACGCCGACTTCATCATCCTCGACACGAACCCGTTGGAAGACCTGCATCGCCTGCGCGACGTGCGCGAGGTCATCGTGCGCGGAGCGCGCCAGAACGACGCCAAGCCCCAGCTGGCATCGTACCGCGACCTCGACGTCGACAGCATCATCGACCCGCTCTACTACCTGGGCGACCCCCTGGACGAGTGGCATCCCGACAACTAAGGCAGCGTGTGCAAGGACTGCGCGACACCGCACATGTCAACATTTCGCCAGCCGCACTCGGCGTGCTCGAGACCATCGAGCACGCCGGATTCGAAGCATGGCTGGTGGGCGGCTGCGTGCGCGATGCGCTGATCGGCCGCAACCGCGGTGACGTCGACCTGGCAACCAGCGCCACCTGGCAGCAGGTGCAGCAGGCCTGCACCGCGGCAGGAATGGCGGTCCACGAAACCGGCACCGCCCATGGAACCGTCACCGTGGTGAACGACGGCGAGGTGGTCGAGGTAACCACCTACCGCATCGACGGCGACTACCGCGACGCGCGCCATCCCGAAAGCGTCCAGTTCACCTCGTCGATCGTCGAAGACCTGGCCCGCCGCGATTTCACCATCAACGCGATGGCCTGGCACCCCGCACGCGGCCTGCTGGACCCCTTCGGGGGTTCGACCGACCTGGACGCAGGGGTCATCCGCGCCGTCGGCAACCCCGACCAGCGCTTCGAGGAGGACGCCCTGCGCATCCTGCGGGCCGTGCGATTCGCCAGCCAGCTGGGATTCTCGATCGACCCGGCAACGGCCGCGGGCATGAACGCCCATGTGGGAAGCCTCGCGCACATCTCGGTCGAGCGCGTGCTGGTTGAGCTGGAGGCGCTGCTGCTGGGGGATGCGGCGCGCAGCGTGCTCATGGACTACCCGCAGGTCATCGACGCCGTGCTGCCGGAACTGACCCCCATGCGCGGCCTGGACCAACGCACGCCCTACCACGTCTACGACGTCATGGAGCACACGGCCTACGTGGTCGAGCACTCCCCCGCCACGCCGCTCGTCCGCTGGGCGGCGCTCTTCCACGACAGCGGTAAGCCCGACGCGTTCTTCGTCGACGACACCGGACGCGGCCACTTCTACGGGCATGCCATCGTGAGCGTGGACATCGCCCGTGAGGCGCTGGGCAGGCTGAAGATGAACCACGCGCTGCTGGAGCAGATCCTGCTGCTGGTGCGCTACCACGACAAGGCCATCAAGCCGGCTCCGAAGTTCGTCAAGCGCACGTTGCGCCTGCTTGGAGACGACCCCGAGCTGTTCGAAGCCCTGTGCGACCTGAAGCGTGCCGACTCGCTGGCGCATGCACCCGAGCACCAGGCGGGCGTGGAGAAATCGGCCCAGCTGCGCGATTGCCTGCACGAGGTCCTGGACCAGGAACAGGCATTTGCCCTGAAGCACCTTGCCATCGACGGCACCGACGTCATCGATGCAGGTGTGGCGAAAGGCCCCGCCATCGGCGAAGTGCTCGAACAGGTGCTGGAAGCCGTCATCTCGGACGAGGTCCCCAACGAACGCGACGCCCTGCTGGCCTTCGTGCGCACGCTGACGGCCGAGCGCCCGTAGCGCGCAGGCACGTATCGAACGCCACCCTGCCTAGAAGATCCGCCCCTCGTCGAACAGCGTGGGAGACGGGCCCGCCGCAGGACCGGATCCCGCTGCCGCTTCGGCTGCCGTGCGCTTGCCCAACGCCTCGAGCGCGGCGGACGCCTTCTGCTTGGCATGGGCCGTGGCAGCCTCGGAAATGAGCTGGCGGGCATGGTCGATCGTCGCCTGGGAGCTGTCACCCGACAGCATGCGGGCGATCTCGCGCACGCGCTGCTCGCCATCCACGTGGGAGAACAGGGTTTCGGGCGTGTCGCCGGGCAGCTTGCGCGCCACGTAGTGGGCCTCCGCCGCCACCGCCACCTGGGCCAGATGGGTGACGACGATGACCTGGTGGGTACGCGCCAGGTCGGACAGCACGGCCGTGAGGGCCCGGGCCGCCGTGCCGCCAATGCCGGCGTCGACCTCGTCGAAGATCAGGGTGTCCACTTCGTCGGACGAGCCCAGGGCCACCTTGATGGCCAGCATCACGCGGCTGATCTCGCCGCCCGAGGCGATCTTGGCCAGCGGCTTGGGACTCAGATCGGCACCGGGGCGGAACATGAACTGCACCGCGTCGGGGCCGTCGTCGGTCCAGCTCTCGCGCGGCTTCGTCTCCACGGAGCATTCCAGGCGAGCATCGCCCAGCCCCAGGCGCCCGAACTGCTCGGTGGCAAGGTGGGCGAACCGGGGAGCCGCCGCCAAGCGCGCCTCGTGCACCGCATCGGCCGCCTGCGCCAAGCGCTCTTCGGCCGCATCCTGGGCCGCCTGCGCCTCTTCCAGGCGCTGAGCGAACCCCTCGACGGCATCCACCGTTGCCTGCGCCCGCTCGCGCGCGGACAGCACTTCGGAGATCGTTGGACCCCAGGCGCGCATGATGCCCTGGAGCTGCCCCAGACGGTCCTGCATTTGCTGCAAGCCCGCCTGGTCGTACTCGATGCTGTCGGAATACGAGCGCACATCGCGCGCCACGTCTTCTATGATGTACGAGGCTTCGCGCAGGCTTTCGACCTTCTGCGCCAGGGCCTCGTCGACCGATTGCATGGATTCCAGGCCGTGGATCGCCCCTCCCAGCGTCTCCAGCGCCCCGCCATCGCCTGCCAGCGCCGCATGCGCCTGCTCGACCGTGCGCTTCAGAGCCTCGGAGTTCTCGACGCGCGGCACGCCTTCCATCAGGCTTTCGTATTCCGATTCAACCGGAGCGACTTCGTCGATGCGGCGGATGATGTAGCGCGCCTGCTCGACTGCCGCGGCATCCATGCTGCCGGCGTCGCGGATCTGCTGGGTGGCTGCAGCCGCCTCCTGGGCAGCGGCAAACGCTTCGCGGTAGGCAGCCAGGGGCGTTTCCACATCGCTTCCCGCCCACGCGTCCAGCATGGAGCGGTGGTTGGCCGCCTGCATCAGGCGCTGGTGCTCGTGCTGGCCGCACAGGTCGATCGTGGCCCCGACGGTTTCGGCGAGCTGTCCCACCTGGGCCATCGCGCCGTTGATGTGCACGCGGCTGCGCCCGTCGGAGGTGACCAGGCGCTGGGCGACCATCCCCTCGTCTTCGGGCTTGCCGAAGTCCAGGATCCTGCCCTGCACCTCGAGCGAACTCGCCCCTTCGCGCACCATCGTGGAATCGGCACGATCGCCGCAGAGCAGCTTCATCGCCTGCAGCAGCGCCGTCTTGCCGGCACCGGTCTCCCCCGTGATGGCGGTCAGGCCGCGTGCAGGGAACAGGCTCGCTTGCTTGATCAGGGCGATGTCGCGCACATTCAGCTCGTCGATCATGGCATTGCCTCCAGGAAACGATGTTGTGTTCTTACCATATCGTACCAAATCCAAACCACTAGATATGCACTATAATCTGCCCACAACACAACATCTGGAGGATGGACACAGGCACCGATGATCTTCTATTTCACGGGTACAGGGAACTCGCTCGACGTCGCGCGCATCATCGCCCATGCAGTGGGCGACGAGATGGTGGACTTGGGCGCGGCATGGAAAACGGACCGCTTCGGCCTGCGTTTCCGCGTGAGCCAGGGCGAGAACCTGGGCTTCGTGTTCCCCGTGTTCGCCTGGACCACCCCCAGCATCGTCGACGATTTCGTGCGCGAGGTGGAGTTCATCACCGACAACGGCCGCCCTTACGTGCCGGGCTACTGCTATTGCGTGATGACCTGCGGCGCCTTCGCGGGCGGCACGGCCGACTTCTTCCGCAAGATGCTGCTGCGCCACCACAACATCAAGCTCGACGCCTCGTATTCGGTGCAGGGCGTGGGCTCGTGCGTGTACCTGTACAACATGCCCAAGCCCGAGGCCCAGAAGCAGACCATCCGCACGATGCGAAGGAGCGCCAAGCAGGTGGCAGGCGCCATCGCCGCCAAGCAGATGGGCAGCTTCGAAGTGCGCAACCCCTTCGGCTCGCTGATGTCGCGCTTCACCGGCAGGCAGAACAAGCACAACCCCATCGACAAGTTCCACGTGGACGAACAGGCGTGCATCGGGTGCGGCACCTGCCAGCAGGTCTGCCCCACCGACACCGTGCAGCTGGTGGGCGGCATGCCTGTATGGGAAGGCGACGAGTGCTGCCATTGCCTGGCATGCCTGCACCGCTGCCCCGCCCAGGCCACGCAGTACGGCAAGTCCACCGCGAAGCGCAGGCGCTACACGAATCCCGTGCTCGCGCAGGGCGGCGCAATCGGCGACGTGCGCGACATCGTGCTTCCCAACGTGTAGCCTGGGACCTCGCCTGGCCTAGGGCTTGCGCGTGCGGATCTGCTCGAGCGCCTTGGGGTTGATCTTCGCAGGCCGCTCGGCCGGCCGTGCCAGATAGTAGCCTTGCACCAGGTCGACATCGAGTTTCATGAGCTGGTCGAGCTCGGGGGCCGTCTCCACTCCTTCCGCGATAACCATCATGTCGCGCTCGTGGGCGTATTCCGCCACATGGGCCACGATGCGCTGCTTGTCCATCGACGTGTCGATGTCGCGGATGATGGAGATGTCCACCTTCACGAACTTCGGCTTCAGGTTGATGAGCTTCAGCTCGGAGTTGTAGCCGCTGCCGTAATCGTCGAGCGCGAAGAAACCCGAAAAGCCCGGCGTTTCGCGCTTGATGGCCGTGGCCTGCTCGTCCATGTCCTCGGCCTCGGTGATCTCGATGACCACGTTGCCGATCAGGTCGGGGTACTCAGCCGCAAGGCCCTTCAGCTCGTCTTCGGGAAGCGACAGGTGGGCGAACGAGTTGATGAACAGGTACGCGTCCCGGTCCACCTTCCCCAGATCGCGCAGCGTGCTGAAGCACTCGAAGGTGCGCACCCAGGTCATGCGCTCGATTTCCTCGAGCTTGCGCTCCTGGCGCGCGTAGGTCATCACGTCCGCCGGGCTTTGCAGCGACTCGAACTGCACGCGCATCAGGGCCTCGTAAGCGTACGGCTCGCCCGTGACCGTGCTGAAGATGGGCTGGAAATGGTATGCGGCCAGGCTGTAGTCGTTGAGCATCTCGTTGAGCTCGGCGATGCCCCGCAGTACCTCGCCCTGCTTCTGGTACGTCTCGAAGTCGAAGTAGGCGATGTCGTTCTTGCCCGACGTCTTCACCTGGTACATCGTGAAATCCGCCAGCTTCATCAGCTCGGCGAACTCCTTGCCGTCTTCCAGGTAGAGCGCCACGCCGCCCGACGCGTTGATGGGCGCCTCCTCGCCCGACGGCAGCGTGAAGGTGGCCCCGACGAGCGCCCGGCGCAGGTGCTCGACGCGCTCTTCGATGTCCTTGCGGCTGTCGTAGCCGTAGTACAGCACGTAGAACTCGTCGCCGGAAATGCGGGAGAGCAGCGCATCTTCGGGCACTGCCGCCTTGAAGCACTGGGCCGCCTGGTAGATGTACTTGTCACCGCAGTCGTGGCCGTACGCGTCGTTGAAATCCTTCAGGTCGTCCAAGTCGAGCATCAGCAGCGCTGCCGACTTCAGCAACTCGGGCGTGGCGAAGATCTTCTCCGACTCGCGGTAGAACGAGCGCCTGTTCATCAGCCCCGTGAGCAGGTCGTAGTCGCGCTCGTGCTCGATGCGCTCCTGCTCGCGCTTCTTCGAGTCGGCCATGTCGGCCGAAAGCGTGTTGATGGTGTCGGTCAGCTGGTCGATCTCGGCAATGCCGGTGGGCTTCAGGTCGGGAGCCGAACCGCGTTTCTCGAAGGCCTTGATCAGGTCTTGGGACAGTCCGCGCACCGGGTTCGAGATGCTGCGTCCCGCCACGACGGAGCCTATGATGCCGGCGGCCAGCATCAGAAGCGATGCCAGCGCGATCGCCCAGACGAGTTGGTCGACGAATCCATGGAAGGCGCTGCGGGGCACCAGACCCAGCAGCACCCAGCGCTCGTGCTCGAAGGGGGCGTTGTTGTTGTACAGGCGCAAAAACCCACGGCTCGTGCAGTACTCGTCCTGGCCGATGGTGCAATGGTATTCGTACCCGGCGGCCTCGACGTCGTAGACGTCGTTGGAGCCAAAGGGGCCGCTCAAGGGACCGCTGCCCACCACGGGACGCACGCCAAGTGTAGTGGGAAGCGGTGCGGCGAGGTCGTCCTGGTAGAACCGTGCAAGCACGTACGACCCCTCCTTGCCGTGGTAGAGGTTCTGGCTGGGCAGCAGCGACTGCACATAGCCTTCCGACAGGTCCACGCCCACCACGCCGTACACCGTGCCGTCGTCGTAGACCAGGGGGACCGAGCACGTCATCATGTTCGACGTACCCGTCTCAATGTCGGAAGACGTGCCCCAATACAGGTAATCTTGCGCATCGTCTACCCAGTCGGCCTCGGATGCCGCCTGCAGGGGCTTGAAGTAATAGCTCTGAGCGGCAGGGGTCTGCCCGTTGAAATCGAAGGCGGGCTGCCAGGAGATGGCCGTGGTGATGCGGTGCGCCTGCACGACATCCACTGGGGCCCGCACCATCGACAGGTCCTCGTTGCGCGTCGACGGCGTGGCGGCCGGATCGTGATCTCGGATGTAGACGCCCGGCAGGCGTCCGTCGGCGCCAAGGCTCTCGCCCGCGTTGCCCAGCACCACGTACACGCCCGACGCCCGCTTGGAGCGCAGGGCCGAAATCATCGGATCGACCACCTGGCTCAGCAGATCGGTGCTGGCCTGCTGGTCGCCGACGACCGACAGCACGTCGGTGTCGCCCGATTCCACCAACTCTCGCGCGGCGTCGTTGACGGCCTTCGACAGATCGCGCATGTTCGACACGGTCCCCACGAAGTAGCTCTGCAGGGTGTCGCGGCGGTTCGACACCTGGGCGTCGAGCACGTCGTAGTTGCTCTGTTCGAGCCTCTCGAGCACCCCGCTGGCCAGCAGGGCGCCCACGAACAGCAGCAATTCGACGATCACGAGCACCAGCATCGGCACGGTGATCGTGGTCAGTATCGAACGTTTCCTCTGCTCGGGAGCCCGGGACATCGCCGCACCCTTCTAATGAGCAAGCTCTTCCAGTTGTGCGCGCGTTTCCTGGTACCACGTATCGAAGCGCTCGTCGGCAACGTACGGGGCTATCGCCTGGTCGTAAGGCGTGCCGGATGCCACCTGGTCTCTGACCGCCTGGGCATCGGCGGCCGCGGCGTCCGACATCGCGTATTCCAGCACCTCGCGGAACTCGGTGCCGTGCTCGAACGCCTGCGGCGTGTACAGCTCGTTTTCCGCAACGGTTTCGAGGGACACGCTCAGTATCTGCCCCATGCGCTCGCTCAAGCCGCCTTCGGCACTGCGGATGGCCTCGATGTCGTTGGCCGCCTTGGTCACCGGCAGGTACCCCGACGACACCGAGAACACGATGTTCTGCTCTTTGTCGGTGAACCATTTCAGGAACTCCACGCACGCCTGCACTTCCTCGGCAGAGGTGTCGACCACGGCCATGCCCGCCCCCTGCTGGACGGCCACGCCCTTGCTGCCCGCGAACTGCGGGCACGGCAGCACCTGCATCTCGATGTCGCGCGTCTCGCCCACGTCGTTGGACACCTGCGCAGGGAAGTACGTCGCGCCCGACGACGAGCCCACCAGCGCGATGATGTTGCCCGTCTTGATGTCGTCGCTGCGGTAATGGCCCGTGGCGTCGAAATGCCCTTTCACGAAGGGGATGTAGTAGTTGTCCCAGAGCTTGCGAGCCGTCGCCTTGTCGAAATCCAGCTTCACCGTGCCGTCGTCGGCGACCGTCACCAGGTTCACGCCCAGCTGCTTGGCCCCGATGTACATGTAATTCGCCATGGCGTCGCGCCCGAAGAGCGCCTTGCCGTCGTTGGGCTCGCTCGTTTGGGCGTCGGTCCACTCGTAGTACTGCTGCGCGGCCTTGGTCACGCCCTCGAACGTGCTCAAGTCGTCGTAGTCGACGCCCGTCGCCTGGGCGAACGGCTCGAAATCGGTCTTGTTGAGCAGGAAGACCTCGACCGACTTGGCGACCGGGAAGATCTCGATGGCACCGCTGGCACCCAACGAGCCTTCCTGCAGGTAGCCTTCGATGTAGAGATCGCGCTCTTCGTCGGACAGGTACTCGGACAAGTCGGCGATCATGCCCCGCTGGTCTATGGCGTAGGCCGTGTCGGGATAGGCGGCGAAGATGTTGGGCATGGGATCGGCGCCGATCTTGCCGTCGGCCGAATTCATGACGGCATCGCGCAGGTCGTTGACGCTTCCCAGGTTGGAACCCTTGACCACGATGCCCTTTTCCTTGCCGACGCCATCGTTGAACTCGTCGACGAGCTGTTGGAACGCGGCGAGCTGCTCGCCGTTGTAGTACGTCCAGACGGAGATGTTGACCGGTCCCTGGGCGGCCGATTGCCGACCCGAGGCGCCACTGCAGCCTGCAAGCATCAGCGCTGCAGCCAGCAACAAAACCATGATTGCCTTGGTAACGCGCATTGCATCCTCCCGCACGCAGAAGGCCGTCCCTCTCAATGGCGCAATTATAATCTGTTTGGCCGTCTCTGACTGCCGTCGATGCCGTCCAAAGGCATGCCGAAGCACCTGTTCGGCACGACGTTTTCCTTCGGGCATCCCCGATGTTCTAACGGCGCTTGCGCACCCCGTACGACGAGCCCTTGCGCGCCGTCTTCTTCAGGTTGGCCAGCGCATCTTCCTCGCTCGACCCTTCGTAGTGGGCGCGCAGCTTCACGACCTGGTCGCGCAGGTGGGCGGCCTGCTCGAAGTCCATGTTCGCGCTGGCAGCCGCCATCTCGTCTTCCAGCGAGCCGATGATGCGCAGCACTTCCTCGCGCGCCAGCCCGGCGAGCTCCTTGTTCACGTCCTCGGCGCTGGCCTGGCCTTCCTCGTTGACGTAGTCCATGATGTCGCTGATGGCCTTGCGGATGGTCTGGGGCTCGATGCCGTGCTCTTCGTTGAAGGCCATCTGCAGCGCGCGGCGCCGCTGCGTTTCGGTGATGGCCCGGTCCATCGAATCGGTGCGCACGTCTGCGTACATGATCACCTGGCCGCTCACGTTACGGGCGGCGCGACCGATCGTCTGGATCAGCGAGCGGTGGTTGCGCAGGAAGCCTTCCTTGTCGGCATCCAGGATGGCCACCAGGCTCACTTCGGGCAGGTCCAGGCCCTCGCGCAGCAGGTTGATGCCCACGAGCACGTCGAACTTCCCCTGGCGCAGCTCGCGCAGGATGTCCACGCGCTCGAGCGTGCCGATGTCGGAGTGCATGTAGTTCGCGCGCACGCCCTGGTCGAGCAGGTGGTCGGTCAGGTCTTCTGCCATCTTCTTCGTGAGCGTGGTGATGAGCACGCGCTCGTCGCGCTCGGCGCGCTCCTTGGCCTCGTCCAGGATGTCGTCGATCTGGCTGGCCGTGGGCCGCACGATCACCTCGGGATCCAGCAAGCCGGTGGGTCGGATGATCTGCTCCACCTGCTTCTGGCTC
>CACXFZ010000017.1 GCA_902767025.1 uncultured Coriobacteriaceae bacterium | reverse complement strand
GGGCTAGAGGCCTATCTCGAACTCGAGTTCGGTCGAAGCTTCCTCCATGCGCGCTCGGGCGATGGCATGTATGTCGTACTCCCGACCAATATTCGTGACGTCGAGCTTCTGCACGCAGTCGGGCAGCCATGCGAGCTCTTCGTACATCTTGACCACCAGATCGACGATCTCTGCTTCGGAAAACGGCCTCAGCGAACGGTATCCCGAGCCTTGCCTGTGCTCGAATCCGTTCTTTTCCATGAATGACCGAATTGCGGCATAGGCCCCACTCCGGCCCGTCTCGCCGAAAAAGCCGCGCAGCGAAGCAGTGTCCAGGTCAAAATTGATCGCCTTGTTGCGTCGCCTGGTTGCCATCGGTTAAACGGCTGCCCCAGCATAATGGAGGCGCAAGTCTTCGATGGAGAAGTCTTCGGGATCGTCCGAATCGTCGCTGTTGAACCACAGGAACGACTTGACGTTGTCCAAGAACCAGGGCTGGTCTTTCAGCTTCAGAATCGCAAGCCAAAACCTCGAGTAATCATCGGCTGCGTTCTGGCCGTAGTAGAACCCATCGCCCTCTTTCACCAGCCCGTAGCCATCCACAAGAACGGCATCCACGGCTGCCTGCATCTTGTCGAAGCTGTAGCGTTCCTCCTCGAGGATTTTCTCCCTGTCGAGAACCACCTGGATCTTTTCCATTTCACAACCTCGCAACTCGCATGGCCTGAACAGTTCCTATCTTATCAACAGGCCGATTCCAAAGCCAGACAAGCACGCGAAACCGCTGCCACGGCGCATGCATACCATGCGATTTCGTAGCAATGCAGACTCGGATTTCCCTTACCTGTCGCCGACCCGGGAGCAGGCGCATCCCGCCTGATTGCTACATGCCCAGGATGCTGCGGTCGAGAACCCTGCCGGTGTAGGTGTTGCCCGACAGGCTGTTGGACAGGCGCGAGTCGTTCAGCAGCGCGTAGTGCGTGCTCCCCTGCACCACGTTGCCCGAAACAACGTTGCCGGCGCAGCCTTCGACCAGCATGATGCCGGCATAGTGCCCGCCGCTGACCGTGTTGCCCATGATCAGGTTCTCGAAGTCGGGCAGCTGGTCCTTGCCGCTTGCCTGCGATTCGAGCGCTTCGCAGGCAAGCTCGATGCCCGAGAAGGTGAACGCGTCGTTCTTGCCCTTGTTGTTGTCGGCAACGTTGTTGCGGGCGATCACGTTGCGCATCGCAGAGCGCACGGCCTTCACGCCGCCGCCCCAGTTGCCCTTGATGCTGTTGCCCTCGACGGTGTTGTAGGCAACGTTGTCCAGCGTCACGCCCGCCAGCTTCGCCTTCGACGACCCATCGGCCATCGTGCCGAAACCGGCCACCCCGTCGTTTTCCAGGGCCTCGGCGGATTGCAGCGCGCGCTTGCCGTTGCCGGCGATGTCGTTGCCCGTCGCCACGCACCCGGTACAGCCACCGGAAAGCCCGACGCCCTCTTTGTCGTTGTCGTGGATGGTGTTGCCCTGCATGTAGCAGCGGTAGACACCGTCGCAGTACACGCCCATCGACTCGTTGCGCTCGATGGTGTTGCCCTGCACGAGCACGTTGTGCACGGAATCATCGGCGCTGACGATGGTGTCGCGCTGCGGCGAATACGGCGGCGTCGTGGGGAACGCGTCCCACAGCTCGCCAGACCGCTTGACGTCGAGCGACGTGAGCACGATGCCGGCCATCCAGTTCGACATGCCGTTGTTGTACGACACGTCGTTGCGCGCGATCGAGCCGTAGCTGCTGGCCCCGCCCACCTGGATGCCGCCCTGCTTGTTCTGACGGATGCTGTTGTCCAGGATATGGAAGTAGCTGCTCTGCCCGGACACGACCACGCCCATGCCCCGCAGCGCGTGGAAGTGGCAACCGCTCACCACCAGATGCGAGGCGTCGCGCGCAAACACGGCGATGTCGGCGTTGCCCGACACCTCCAGGTTCTGCAGCGACACCTTGGTGGCATCGACGACGGAAAACGCAGCGCCCTCCAGCTCGCACCAGATGCGCACGCCATTGCCTTGGATGTGCGTGTTGTCAGGCAGGGAAACGGTCGAGTCGAACTGCAGCTGCTCGGCCTTGACCTCGATCAGGTAGCCCGGGAAGTTGTCCACGGCGTCTTGCAGCTCTTCGGACGTGTTGCCCCAGAACTCCACCGTGCGATGCCATTCGACACCCACGGGAAGATGCGCGTTCAGGTCGGCCCGCAGGCCCTGCACCGCAGAAGCGGGATCGCTGGGGAAGTCCACCGCCAGCCCCCATGCCTGCGCCTGGGCGAAAGCCTGTGACGAAGCCATTTCGGACGACGCCTCGCCGATCGGGGTGTACGAGGGAAGGCTCAGCCCTTCGAACATCAGTAGGCGCCCCCCGTCGACGTCTTCCAGGCCTGCCGGCATCAGCGCCTCGCTGGTCAGCGATTCCTGACCCTGTCCGGGCTCGGCAGTGCTCGGCAGAGAGGAGGTCTCGTCCTGCGCAGCTCCGGTGACGCTTTCGGACATGCGGTCCATCTGAACCGCACGCAAAAGGGATGGCTGCAGCACCGCAGGGATGCTCAACAGCACCGCGATGACCGCAACGGCCACAGCTCCTATGATCGCCTTGTTCCGCACTGAATACCCTTTCGTCGCACGCAACCTGAAACTGTATCACTACACAAGGGGTATTGCGGCAGAAAACCCCAGGCTCACGGTAAACCCAGGGGCATTCAGCGCATGAAAGCAAAACGGATGTGCGGCAAGGGCGCCCAGACAGGCACCCGAGGCATGCTAGAGGAACGGCAGGATGGTCCGCGAGACGATGTGCCCGTCGTATTCGTTGCCGGAAAGGTCGGTGCTCAAACGCGACCCGCACAGGATGGCGAAGTTGCTGTTGCCCCTGATCACGTTGCGCGAGACGATGTTGCCCTCGCACCCGTGCGATATCAGCACGCCGGCGTAGTGCGGGCCGGTGATCCGGTTGCCCACGACCAGGTTCTGATGGCTGGGCAGGTAGTCCAGATCCTCGCCCTGCAGCTCCTCGTTGGCGTTGCCCAGCTCCACTCCCACGAAGAAGAACGTGTCGTTGGCTCCCCTGTTGTTGTCGTCGATGGCGTTGCCTGCGATTACGTTTCGCACCGCGCACCGCACGGCCTTGATCCCGCCACCCCAGTTGCCGCGCACCGTGTTCGCCTCGAGGGTGTTGTACGCCGCGTTGTCCAGCGAGATGCCGGGCAGCTTCGCCACGGCCGACCCGTCTTCCAGGTAGCCGAAGTCCAGCATGCCGTCCAGGGCGAGCGCCGCTTCCGACTGGCGGGCGCGCTTGCCGTCGTCCGCAACCGTGTTGCCCTGCACGAAGCATCCCAAGGTGCCGCCGTCCAGGCACATGCCCTCCTTGTCGTTGTGCTGGATGGTGTTGCCCGTCAGGTAGCACCGGTAGACGCCGTCCAGGTAGACGCCAGAGGACTGGTTGTGCTCCACGGTGTTGTCCCGGACGATGACGTCATGCGCCGAAGCGGGGATGCCGGCCAGAGTGTGGCGCTCCACGAAATGGGGCGTCTCGCCGGGAAACGATGACCACAGCGTTTCGGGGCTTTCCGCGTCCACGTTGGTGAGCACCATGCCCGCCATCCAGTTCGAGTACCCCGTGTTCGAGCAGATGCGGTTGCCCCGCAGCATGCCGTACGAACTGCCGCCTCCCACCGTGATGCCGCCTTGCCGGTTCTGCCGAAACTCGTTGTCCAGGATGTGGAAGTACGCGCTCGACCCCACGACGACCACCGCCTTGCCGCGCAGGTCGTGGATATGGCAGTTGCCCACCACCAGGTCGGAAGCATCGCGCGCGAACACGGCGATGTCTGCGTTGCCGGAGATGTCGAGGTTTTCGAGCGAAACGCCGCGCTGTCCTTCGACGAGGAACAGGGCCGAGGGCACCTCGCACCAGATGCGCGACCCGGTGCCGTCGATATGGGTGTCGGAGGGCACGTCGATCGGCTGGTCGAGCACCAAGTCGGGGGTGGTGATGTGCGCCAGCTTCCCTTGGCTGGCATCCAGCACCTGCTGCAGCTCGGCGGCCGTGGTGCCGTCGAAGTCCACCTCGCCGTGGTAGACGCGCGCAAGCTCCTCATGGGAGGCGATGTCGTCGGCAAGTCCCTGCATGACAGAGGTGGGGTCGCTCGGATACGGCGATCCCACCCCCCACTCGTTGTGCCTTGACCATCACCTGCACGTCGGCGAGCTTCCCGCTGGAAGCACCCGCCGCAGCGTCGAACGCCGGCAGCGTGTAACGCGCCATGATGTCATCCGACTGGCCCTGCGCGTCGGAGCCGGCCACCAGGTCCTGCTGGTTCGGCACCGACGTGCGCCCGCTTGCAAAGCTCGGCACGCACAAGGCGAGTGCGACGAGCGCGCATGCGGCAGAGATCAGGACCTTCCTGCGCACGAACCTGCCTGCCTCCGCACGTGGGTGCTAGGCCTTCGACTGGCGCACGGGAATCTCGGTCGTGTCCTCTTCCTCGAGGTTGCCGTCGTAGACGTAATGCTGCGTGCCCTTGACGATGACGGTGCCCAGGGCCAGCACGGCGATGCAGTTCGGCACGGCCATCAGCGCGTTGGTGATGTCGGAGATGTTCCACACCAGCTCGCCGCCGCCCAGGCAGCCCCAGAACACGAAGATCAGGAACACGATCTGGTAGGGACGGATGCCCTTCTGGCCGAACAAGTACATGACGGCGCGGTTGCCGTAGGCGCTCCAGCCCAGCATCGTGGAGTAGCTGAACAGGATCATGCCCACCGACAGCACGAGCGGGCCAAGTACGGGGATGGCCGCGAACGCCGTGGTGGTCAGCTGGGCGGCAGCCGTGATGGAGCCGTCCATGATGCCCTGCTCGATGGCCGGGTTGGCGAGCATCGTGGAGACCAGCATGATGCCGGTGATGGCGCAGATGATGACGGTGTCCCAGAACGTGCCGCTCATCGACACCAGGGCCTGACGGGCGGGGTTCTTCGTGGTGGCGTTGGCCGCAACCAGCGGGGCGGAACCCAGACCGCTCTCGTTGGAGAACAGACCGCGCTTGAAACCGTACTGCAGAGCCAGCGCGATGCCGCTGCCCACGGCGCCGCCGAACGCGGCCTTGCCGGTGAAGGCGCATTCCAGGATCAGCGCCACGGCGGCACCCACGTACTGCCAGTGCATCGCGATGATGACCAGGCAGCCGGCCGCGTAGAGCACGGCCATCAGCGGGACCAGCTTTTCGGCCACGCGGGTCACGCCCTTGACGCCGCCGATGATGACGATGCCGACCAGGACGACCAGCATCACGCCGATGAAGGCGTTCGTGCCGGTGAGCGTTGCACCTTCGAGGCCGGGAATGTAGCTGGTGACCACGCCCGACAGCGCGTTTGACTGCACGGATGCGCCGATGCCGAAGCTGGCGATGAAGGCGAACAGGGCGAACAACACCGCGAGCACCTTGCCCACGCTCTTGTTCTTCAGGCCGCGCTCGAGGGCGTACATCGCACCGCCGAGCATCTCGCCGTTCTCGTCCTTCACGCGGTACTTGACCGAGATGTAGGTCTCGGCGTACTTGGTGGCGATGCCGAACACGCCGGTGATCCACATCCAGAAGATGGCGCCGGGACCACCTGCGAACAGGCCGGTGGCGACGCCGACGATGTTACCGGTGCCGATGGTTGCCGCCAGGGCAGCCGTCAGCGCGCCGAACTGGCTGACGTCGCCAGCCGCGTCGCTGTCGCTGCGCGAAAACGAAAGCTTGATGGCCGTGCCGATCTTGCGCTGGATGAACTTGGTGCGAACCGTCATGATCAGGTGCGTGCCCAGGAGCAGCACGATCATGACCCATCCCCACACGAACGAGTCAACCGCTTCGACGCCGGCCGAAAACGCCTCAACAAAACCTTCCATGGTTTTCCCCTCTTGTTGGTCGTTGCCGATGCCGCTTCGTCATGCGGCACCGCTCTCTCCGCAGGCGTATTATGCCCGAAATGCCCCCTGTGCATGTGCACTTTTTCACGATAGAGCATAAAAGCACACTTTGCGGCAGGCCGACGGGGCCGGGCTGCTACTTCAGAAGCGGCTTGGCGCACGTTTCGCAATAGTCGTTCTCTATCGGCTGGATGGTGCCACAGAAGGGACAGAGCAGCTCCGTGTCGCCCGTCTTATCCTCCTTCTCGAAGGGGTAGTTCAGCTGGGGATGGTAGCGCACGCGATCGCCCAGACGCAGGTAGTCGTAGGTGCGGTGGATGGTGCGCTCCTTGTGCTTCTTGGACTCGCCTTCGTCGGTGCGAAAGCGCGTGACGTAGACGTTCTGCTTGTGCCGGCTGTTGCCCCGGCGCTCGCGCTCCACGTGCTGGTCGACCACTTCGCCGTCCCAGGGCTTTCCCAGGTAGCGCTTGACGAAGATGCGCACGACGATGACGGCCACGATGGCCTCGACAACCACGCACGCGCCCACCAGCACCGCGCGGCTCTGCGGGCTGAGCAGCGCCACGATGAGCGTGAGCAGCGGTGCCAACAGCAAGCACACCAGCACCGTGACGACCGTGTTGGTGCGGTTCGATTCGCCCATGGCGGCTTTGAACTCCGGTGTGCCGACGCGTTGCGAGAAACCCCGCTGCACGCCAACCTCGCGTCCCGTGCGCTGCACCTGGATGTCTTCTTGGACCTCTTCCGTGTACTCGACGTTCTCCATGTCTTCCTCCCTACCGTGCCTCTACGTTTGCTTCGCGCTGCGTTCGATTGTACCCAATGTTTTGAACGGAGGTCAGGCCCCGGTTCGAAAAACGGGCGGCACCCCGCCCCCTGGCCAACCAGTCGGCTTGTCGTTTCCCCCGGGGTTTCGTCAGCCCATCGCCGGGAACTCGTGGTATAGTTGCGCGCAGTGAATTCTGTTTCAGGGCGAGGTGAAATTCCTCACTGGCGGTGATGCAGCCCGGCTGCGAGTCCGCGAACCCTGCAAGCGCATGCATGCAGGGCCGACTTGGGTGGGAACCCCAGACCAACGGTTACAGTCCGGATGGAAGAGGCAGAGTTACCGGATGCATCTTTGCAGTCGGCAACCATCAGGCCTGTATGAAGAGAATTCATGCAGGTCGTTTGCTTTCTGGGCAGGCGGCCTCGAGGCTCGTACGAAGAGAAAGGGTTGTCCGATGAGCAACGCAACAGGCACGCAAGCCGCCCCGATCAAGAACACCAACCGCTGGAGCACCCGCGAGCTGGTGACGATGGCGCTGATGTGCGCCATCTCCGTCATACTCAGCTTCCTGGAAACGCCGCCGATCTTCGCCGGCGGTTTCCTGCGTCTGGACGTGTCGCTCACGCCCGCCATGGTCACCGGCTTCGCCTTCGGCCCGGCGGCGGGCACGCTGGTGGGGGCGGTCAGCGCCATCGCCCACGGCATGATCACCGGCAACTGGGTGGGTGCGCTGATGAACATCATCGTCGCCGTTGCCTTCGTGCTGCCCGCCTCGCTGGTCTACGCGCGCAACCGCGCCTTCAAGGGCGCAGGCATCGGCATGGCCATCTCGATCGCATGCATGGTGGTGGTGGCCGTCGTCGCCAACCTGATCATCGACCCGCTGTTCTACGGGCTGCCCCTCGAGATGGTTGTGGACCTGATCGCGCCCGCACTCGTGCCGTTCAACATCCTCAAAGGCGTGGTGAACGCCGTGCTCACCTTCATCGTGTACAAGAGCATCTCGAACCTGATCACGCCGAAGAAGAGCCAGGTCCAGGGACGCTAGCGAAGGCATTGCGATGACTGCACCATCCCCCATCATCTCGTTCGAGGACGTGCGCTTCAGCTACGACGGCTCCACGTTGGTGCTCGACGACATCTCGCTGCACGTGGAGCCGGGCGAGTTCGTGTGCGTGCTCGGCAGCAACGGCAGCGGCAAGAGCACGTTCGCCAAGCACATCAACGCCCTGCTCCTGCCCGACGAGGGCAGCGTGAGCGTGCTGGGCCGCAGCACGCTCGACGACGAGAGCACCTACTTCATCCGCAGCCAGGCGGGCATGGTCTTCCAGAACCCCGACGACCAGATAGTGGCCAGCCTGATAGAAAACGACGTCGCGTTCGGACCCGAGAACCTGGGAATCGAGCCGGCCGAGTTGCGCGAGCGCGTGACCGCGGCGCTTGCCCGCGTGGGCCTGCAGGGGTTCGAGAAGCACGAGACCAACGCGCTTTCGGGCGGCCAGAAGCAACGTGTCGCCATCGCCGGCGTGCTGGCGATGGATCCCCGCATACTCGTGCTCGACGAGGCGAGCGCGATGCTCGACCCGCGGGGGCGCGCCGGCCTGATGCGGGTGTGCCGGGAGCTGCACGGGCAGGGGATGACCATCGTGATGATCACCCACTTCATGGACGAAGCGGCCTTCGCCGACCGCGTCTTCGTGCTGGAAGACGGCCGGGTCGCACTCGCCGGCACGCCCGACGACGTGCTCACGCAGGCGGCCAAGCTCAAGGAGCTCTCGCTCGACGTTCCCTTCGCGGTGGACCTGAGCCTGGCCCTGCGCGACCGCGGCGTGCCCGTGGGCATCCACCTTGATGCCGCCAGCCTGGAAGACGAGGTCGCACGCCTGCTGTGCACCGATGCGGCATGCGAAGGGGGTGCGCGATGATCGAGCTCGAGCGGGTGTCTTTCACCTACCAGCCCCTGAAGAAGAAGCGCAAGGCGTCCAACCGCGCGCAGAAGGCCGATTGGGGCAACGAACCCGACGCCACCTGGGCGGTCGAGGACGTGAGCCTGCGCATCGGCGACGGCGACTTCGTGGGCATAGCCGGGCACACCGGCAGCGGCAAGAGCACGCTGATCCAGATGATGAACGGCCTGCTCTCCCCTGCGAAGGGGCGCGTCCTGGTCGATGGCGTGGACATTTCCGACGCCAAGGCCGCCGCAGCTGCACGGCGCAGCGTAGGGCTGGTGTTCCAATACCCCGAGCACCAGCTGTTCGCCGCCAGCGTCTACGAAGACGTGGCGTTCGGGCCGCGCAACCTGGGATGCTCCGAGCAGGAGGTGGACGCGCGCGTGCGCAAGGCGCTCGCGAAAGTGGAACTGGACTTCGACGCCATCTCCCAGGCGAGCCCCTTCGAGCTCTCGGGCGGTCAACAGCGGCGCGTCGCCTTCGCGGGCATCCTGGCAATGGAGCCCAAGACGCTGATCCTGGACGAGCCGGCGGCCGGCCTCGACCCCAGCACCCACCAGGAGTTCCTGGGCCTGATCGCGCACCTGCACGACACGCTGGGCATCACCGTGGTGATGGTGTCGCACAACATGGACGACCTGGCGGCACATTGCGGGCGCATCGTCGTGCTCAACCAGGGGCGCGTGCACCTGCAGGGTAGCCCGGAAAAGGTGTTCGCCGACAAACAGGCGCTCACGTCGATCGGGCTGGGCCTGCCCGCCGCCCAGGAGTGCGCGCAGAACCTGGCCGCACGCGGCATCGTCGAAGTGCGCACGTGCTGCGAAGGACGCGTGGCCACCAAGGACGCACTGGCAGACGCCCTGGCGGACGCGTACGCAAGGCGGCGCCATGGGTAGCGCCCTGATAGGACGGTACTGGCCCGCTGACAGCCCCGTGCATGCCCTGGACCCGCGCACCAAACTGGTGGGCATGGTCATCGCGATGGTCGCCATCTTCCTAGCCGGCAGTTTCCAGGCCCTGGCGGTGGCCGCCCTGTTCGTGGCGGCGTTCTACCTGGCGGCGCACATCCCGCTCACCCAGGCCGTGCGTTCGGTGGGTCCTTTGCTGCTCATCATGCTGGTGGCAGTGGTGTTCAACTTGTTCTACGTGCAGGGTGGCGCGGTCTTCGTGGATGCCGGATGGCTGCGCATCAGCGAGGCGGGCGTTCAAGCAACCTTGTTTTTGGCTGCACGCGTGCTGTTGCTGCTGCTGGTTGCCGCGCTTCCTACGATGACCACCACCACGCTCGATTTGACCGACGCTCTGGAATACTTGACCAGACCACTTGCCCGCATCGGGTTTCCTGCGCATGAGTTCTCGATGGTGCTGGGCATCGCCCTGCGCTTCCTGCCCCAGTTCGCTGAAGAGTGGCGGGTCACCCGCGCCGCACAGGCATCGCGCGCCGGACACTTCTCGCTGATGTCGAAGTCGGCGGGAACCCAGGGCATTGGCAGTTTGATCGTGCCGCTGTTCACCAGCGCGTTCAGGCATGCCGAAACGCTGTCGGCCGGCATGGACGCGCGCTGCTATCACGGCGGGGTGGGCCGCACGCGCCTGCACCCTCTTGCCTTCGGGCGTGTAGATGCTTGGGCGTTCGCAGCCCTTACCGCCATGGTTGTCAGCGTCATCGCCGCAAATGCGGTTTTCTAGGACAGCAGGAAAAGAAGTCCTCATGTGCCATCTTTTGTGTGTGAGGCAAGCTGCCAAGCCCTAGAGTAGCTATCGCTTGAGTTGGGAATCTGAGAAAAAAATCGCAAAGCTGGCAAGAAAACGAGTTTTTGTCATTCCATCATGGGCGGTTGGGCACAACATGTGACCTATTGTATGTGATACGATG
>CACXFZ010000016.1 GCA_902767025.1 uncultured Coriobacteriaceae bacterium | reverse complement strand
CCAAGGCTACTGCCGAAGCTGCCGAGGAAGCCGCTGAAGCCGTCGAGGCCACCGAAGAGGTTGCCGAAGCTGCTGCCGAGGAAGCCACCGAAGAGGCTGCCGAGGAGGCAACCGAGGAAGCTGCCGAATAGCACCTCGAACATCGAGCGATGGGGCCGTCGGATCATCCGGCGGCCTTTTTGCATATGCACGCGGGGCAAGCGGGCCAGCTCATGAAAAACCCTGGCAAATCTGCCACGAAATCATACGGTATGCACGCGTTTCGCCGCATGCGCGCGTGCACAGCGTGCGTTTTCGTGCCACTCGAGCTCAAATGACGTGCACAGCGTGTGTTTTCGTGGCGAAACGCCCTCGGATTTCCCTGAGGCAGAGCGACTGAACCACGCGCGGCAAGCGAGCCTTGCCGAGCGCCTTATCCTTGCGGAGGCTCCCAGGAGATGAAGGCCCAGGTGACGACGCGCGGCTCGCGCAACCGCAGTTTGCGTTGTGCTCGGCCCTTGCTGTCGGGCTCTCCAGCCTCCTCGTTTGCGACCAGCTCCTGCGCCAGCCACGCACGCAGCTTGTCCTTCGCGCGGGACATTTCGGCATCGTCGGCTTGACCCAGGGCCTCGTCGATCATGCGCCCCATGTCGGCACAGGCCTCGTCGAGCGAGTTGAACGTGTCCTTGCGCATGCTGGGGATGTAGCAGCAGGTGGGGTAGAGTCCGCGGTTCTGCAGGATGTTCCAGGCGTACTGGTGGTCGGCGCCGTGGGTGTTGCGCACGCCGACCAGCTCGAGCACGCGCGGGTCGGTGCGCGGGCTGCAGCCGGTGGGCAGGGATATGCAGCACCTCTTGCGGGCGATGCGCGTGAGCTTGTCGAGCGCCGCCCCCATGTCGTCGGTCGATATCGAGCGCGAGGCAATGGCCACATCGACGCTGCGCTCGTTCAGGCCGGCCTGCTCCCAGTCGTCGGCCCAGGCCAAAAGCTTCGCCTCGACGCCCTGGGCACCGGTCGCCTCGATGCGCGCCTGCAGTTGCTCGAGCATCGCCGAGCTGAAGTCCGCCGCGATCACGCGGCATCCCTGCAAGGCGAGCGGGACCGCCAAGGTGCCGGTGCCGCAGCCCATGTCCAGCACCGTCTGGCCTGGGGTCACCTGTGCAAGCCGCAGGAACTGGCTGCTGTAGCTGTGGGGGGCATCGCTTGTGGTGAACGTCTTGGCACGGCTGTTCCAGTACTGGGCATCGTCGGCTGCGCGGCGGGCGCGCTGCAGCGCTTTCCACTCCTCGTTCCAGTCCGTCGTCTGAAGGCTCGACACAACTTCTTCATCAGGGGCGCCGTATGCCGAAATACCCGTATCGTTTTGCGCCATCGCCATCCTTTCGCCGTCGGCCCGCAATAACCTGTAGCTACTATACCGCTACCGAGAAAGCCTGGCCGCCTTCATGCAGGTGGATTGGACAAAGGAGGCCCCATGAACGTCGAGCTGCTCTACCATACCCCCGACCCCGAACGAGCCATCGCCACGGCGGCGCGCCTGTGCTACGCGCCGGTGGGGGCTGCCGAGCTGATGGAGACCATGTCCCAGGAGCAGATCGACCGCGTGCTGTCCGTGATCATGACCGGCGGGCACTTCAGCACCCTCGAGCACGCAAGCTTCACCTTCGCCATCGACGGCGTCTCGCGCGCCCTCACGCATCAGCTGGTGCGCCATCGCCTGGCCAGCTTCAACCAGCAAAGCCAGCGCTACGTCAAGTTCAAGGAGGGCGTGCCGATGGTCGTGCCGCCCGCCGTGCTCGAAAACGACGAGGCGCGCGAGGTGTTCCACAACGCCATCGACGCCGCCACCGAGGCGTACGCCAAGCTCATCGAGCTGGGCTTAGAGGCCGAAGACGCGCGCTACCTGCTGCCCAACGCAGCCGAGACGAAGATCGTCGTCACGATGAACGCGCGCGAGCTCTACCACTTCTTCGAGGTCCGCTGCTGCAACCGTGCCCAATGGGAGATCCGCGAGCTCGCCTGGACGATGCTCGAGCTGGTGCGCCCGCTGGCCCCCTACGTGTTCATGGATGCCGGCCCCACGTGCGTGCGCGACGGCTGCCACGAAGGGAAGATGACCTGCGGAGAGCCGTACCCGAAGGTAGAGCGCTAATCCCACGGCCGCCTCGAGCGGCCGTTCTCTTGCTGTGCACACGGTGGCATGGCACCTGCTGTGTTATTTGCGCGTGTGCGGCGAGCCCGCGCGGGCATGCGCTACTATGGGCCTATGACACAGAAGCAGAAATCAGATCTATCGCGCGCGTTTTCCGAAGACGGCAAGCTGAAGACCCACGTAGGCGGACAGGCCCTGATCGAGGGCATCATGATGCGTGGCAAGTTCAACTGGGCGGTCGCCGTGCGCGAGCCTTCGTCCGAAATCTACACCGAAGAGCACGACCTGGCCAGCGGGCGCTCGAAGAACAGCTGGCTGCGTCTTCCCATCATCCGCGGCGTCACGGCCTTCGTCGAGTCGCTCGCGTTGGGCTACAAGGCCCTCGAGATCGCCGCGATGCACGCCTTCGACGACTCCGATGGGGAAGGCGAGCCTTCCGAGGACGCGCCCGCCCAGGTGGCAGAAGCGGGGGAGGCGCCTGAGGATGCCCAGGGTTTCTCATGGAAGCGCGACTTCGGCAACCCCGACACGGTGATCGACGGCCTGGGTGCCCAGCGCACGCTCGAGGTGGTCTCGGAAGGCGCCGATGAAAAGCCCGAGCCCGCAGTGCAGAACGAGGGCGAGCCGGCCAAAGGCGAACAGGGTGCGGAATTCGGCCATACCGAGATGGTAATATCGATGGTGCTCGGCCTGGTGCTGGGCGTGGCGCTGTTCATCATCGTGCCGGCCTTCGTCACCAACCTGCTCGTGGGGGAGTACGATCAGAACACGCTGGCATGGAACCTGGTCGATGGCATCCTGCGCGTGGCGGTGTTCGTGTTCTACATCTGGCTCATTGGGCGCATGAAGGACATCAAGCGGATGTTCGGCTACCACGGCGCCGAGCACAAGACCATCCACTGCTACGAGCACGGGCTGCCGCTCACGCCCGAGAACGCCCGCAGCTTCCCGCGGCTGCACGTGCGCTGCGGCACGGCGTTTCTGATCATGGTGATGGTCATTGCCATCATCGTCTACACCCTCACGCCGCTCAACGCCCTCATCGGCGCCTGGGGCGTGCCCGATGGCGCCCCCAAGCTCATCCTGGTGATCGCCGTGCGCATCCTGCTGATGCCGCTGATCGCCGGCATCTCCTACGAGATCACCGTCAAGTGGGCGGGTGCGCATCCCGACAACCCGCTGGTGAAGGTGGTGCTGTGGCCCGGCATGCAGATGCAGTACCTGACCACCCGCGAGCCCGACGACGGGCAGATCGAATGCGCCATCGAGGCCATGCGCATGGTCCTGGTGCGCGAAGAAGCCGAAGCCGCCGCCGGAAACGTCGCCCGCGCCAACTGACGGACGCGGCAAAGCTTGCGCTCGCAGCGCTCATGCCTGGCGGAACCTGCGGGCGGGTCTAGATGAAGTTCAAGATCTGCATGCCCTCTTGGGCCGTTTCGGGGACGGCGAAGGTGAGCGACTGGCCGAACACGTCCAGCGAGATGTAGCCCGGGTCGTCGTACATCGTGATCTGCGCGGTGGCGCCGGCGTACGAGAACGGGACGCTGCTCGTGACCTGCGCATCGGAAGGCAACGTGGCCGCCTTCCATTCCTTGACGGCCATCGTGTCGATAACGCCGTCGATCGTGCCGATGTCGAGCCCGGTCGCCGCGGCGATGTCGCCCTCGTAAGAGCGCAGCGCGGCGTCGGCGGCATCCTTGAGCCCCGTGGCGTCCACGACCGAGTTGACGATGTTGACCTTGGCGTCCTCGGCGGCGCTGGCGCCCTTCTCGGTGGCGGCCTGGATCCCTCCCGCAGGCGAAGTGGCCGAAGCAGGCGAGCCCTTGCCCGCGAACAATTGCGGCATGAACGTGGGCAGCGCAAAGGCGAGCACCACGACCACGGCAATCACGACAACAATCTTTTTCACAGTAAGTCCTTTCGTGCTTGCGCCATGGTAGCGCGACCGCGCGCATGGTCACGCAACCGTCAACAAGACGACGTTTTCCGTAACGCAGGCCCGACAAGTTCTCTACCGCATCCGATTCATTTCGTGTATGATTGCAAACTGTTTGCCCGCGGCGCGTTGCTGCAGCGGGCGGCAATCCTGCGCAAGCAGACATCCCCACGCACGTAAAATCAATGAGAGGGGCACCGTGTGAAACTAGTCGTAACGGAAAAAAACGACGCAGCTGAAAAGATCTCCCAACTGCTGGGAGTGGGCAAGCCGAAGAAGGACAAGGTGTACAACACACCGGTCTACCGCTTCGAAAAAGACGGCGAAGAATGGGTGACCATCGGCCTGCGCGGCCACATCCTGGAGCCGGATTTCACCCAGAAGCTCGAATACAAGAAGACCAAGGGATGGCAGGGCGTCGACGCCAACGGCAAGAAGGTCCCCGCCGCCGTCCCCGACGACCTTCCCAAACCTCCCTTCAAAAAGAAGAAGCCCTTCGTCGAAGACGGCGTGGAGCTGGGCGCCTGGAAGATGGACGCGCTGCCGTATCTGGTCTACGGCCCCATCGAGAAGCTGCCCAAGGAAAAGGACATCATCCGCTCGCTGAAGAACCTGGCCGGCAAGGCCGACTCCATCGTGATCGCCACCGACTTCGACCGCGAAGGCGAGCTCATCGGCAGCGATGCGCTGGCGATGATCCAGGAGGTCAACGACACGGCGCCGGTGTCGCGCGCTCGGTACTCGGCGTTCACGAAGGCAGAGATCGTCCACGCGTTCGACAACCTGGTCGACCTGGACGTGAACCTGGCGGCGGCGGGCGAGTCGCGCCAGGACATCGACCTGATCTGGGGTGCGGTGCTCACGCGCTACCTGACGATCGTGAAGTTCGCGGGTTACGGCAACGTGCGCAGCTCCGGCCGCGTGCAAACCCCCACGCTGGCCCTGATCGTGGCGCGCGAGCGCGAGCGGCTGGCCTTCGTGCCTGAAGACTACTGGGTGATCAAGGGCACCTTCGACGAGGGCTCGGGCCCCTTCGAGGCCCCCCATTCCACGGCGCGCTTCAAAAGCGAGGCCGAAGCGAACGCCGCGATGGAGCACGTGAACGGCCAGGACAAGGCGCGCGTCTCGTCGGTGGAGAAGAAGAAGCGCAACGTCGCCGCCCCCATCCCGTTCAACACGACGGCGCTGATGGCGGCTGCGGCTTCGGAGGGCCTGACCCCCGCGCGCACGATGCGCATCGCGGAAAGCCTCTACATGGACGGCTACATCAGCTATCCGCGCGTCGACAACACCGTCTACCCGTCCTCGCTCGACTTGCGCGAGACCGTGGCCACGCTGAAGGGCAACCCGGCCTACGCGCCGTACTGCGACAAGCTGCTGGCCCAGGGCACGCTGCACGCGACCCGCGGCAAGAAGGAAGAGACCGACCATCCGCCCATCTACCCGACGGCGGCCGTCACCCCCGACATGTTGCCCGCGGCCGAGTTTAAGCTCTACAACCTGATCGCCCGCCGCTTCCTGGCGACGCTGTCCGAGCCCGCCGTGGTCGAGGGCACGAAGGTGGGCCTGGACGTGAACGGGGAAGTGTTCACCGCGAAAGGCGACGTGCTGGTCAAGCAGGGCTTCCGCGAGATCTACCCCTACGGCCTGAAGAAGGACGAGCAGCTGCCCGCGCTCGAGGAAGGCCAGACGATCGACTTTCTGGGAGCCGAGCTCACCAAGAAGCAGACCGAGCCCCCTGCGCGCTACAGCCAGGGCAAGCTGATCCAGGAGATGGAAAAGCTCGGCCTGGGCACGAAGTCTACGCGCCACAGCATCATCGAGCGCCTGTACAACGTCAAGTACATCGTCAACGACCCCATCGAGCCCTCGGCGCTCGGCATGGCCGTCTGCGATGCGCTGGGGCGGTTCGCCCCCCACGTGACCACGCCCGAGATGACGGCGCAGCTGGAAAGCGAGATGGACAACATCGCGCAAGGCGGCACCACCAAGGGCACCGTCGTGGGGCACAGCCGCGACCTGCTGGCAACGCAGCTGGCCGAGCTCATGCCCCATTCCGAAGAGGTGAAGGAGGCCCTGGCCGACGCCGTGGCGGCCGACGCCTACGTGGGGAAGTGCCCCCAGTGCGGCAAGGACCTGCAGCTGCGCGTGTCGCAGAAGACGCGCGGCCAGTTCATCGGATGCGCCGGATGGCCGGAATGCGACGTCACCTACCCGCTGCCCCAGGGCAAGATCGAGTCCACCGAATCGGTGTGCGAGACCTGCGGCAGCCCGATGGTGAAGGTGAGCCCCTTCCGCGCCAAGGCCTACATGCACTGCATCAACCCCTCGTGCGCCACGAACGTGGAGCCCGACGTGGAGGTGGGCCTGTGCCCGGTGTGCGGCGAAAAGGGCATCGACGCCAAGATGGTCGCCCGCAAGAACCCGCGCACGCTCAAGCGCTCCATCCGCTGCGAGAACTACGACGAATGCGGCACGGGCTACCCGCTGCCTGCCCGCGGAGAGCTGACGGCCACCGAGGAGGCGTGCGAGCATTGCGGCGCCCCGATGGTCATCGTGACCACCGCGCGCGGCCCGTGGAAGCTGTGCCCGAACTACCATTGCCCCGGCAAGGAGGAAGCCAAGCAGAAGAAGGCGTCCCGCTCCGGCAAGGGCAAGAAGGGTGGCAAGTAAATGGATATCGGACAGGAATCGCTCGTCGCCCACGCGCAGTGGGCCGGAAAGCTCGACACCGTCCCCAAGATGGACGTTGCCACGCACCACGACCTGGCGGTGGCTTACACGCCGGGGGTGGCCCAGCCCTGCCTGGCCATCGCCGACGACCCGTCGAGCATCTACGAGTACACGATGAAGGGCAACACCGTTGCCGTGGTCACCGACGGCAGCGCCGTGCTGGGGCTGGGCAACATCGGCGCGGCGGCGGCGCTTCCGGTGATGGAGGGCAAGTGCGTGCTGTTCAAGCGCTTCGGCGGCGTGAATGCGGTGCCGTTGTGCCTGGACACGCAAGACGTCGACGAGCTCGTCCAAGCCGTCGTGCAGCTGGCCCCCGCATTCGGGGGCGTCAACCTCGAGGACATCAGCGCCCCGCGCTGCTTCGAGATCGAGGCGCGCCTGAAGGAGCTGCTCGACATCCCCGTCTTCCACGACGATCAGCATGGCACCGCCATCGTGGTGCTCGCGGCGTCGATCAGCGCGCTGCGCATCACCAACCGCACGCCGCAGGACTGCCGCGTGGTCGTCAACGGCTCGGGATCGGCCGGCATCGCGATCGCGCGCCTGCTCGTGTCCTACGGTTTCGGGCACGTGGTGCTCTGCGATTCGTCGGGTATCGTCCATTCCGGCAGCGAGCGCCTCAACGACGCCAAGCGCCAGATGCTCGAAATAACCAATCCCGAAGACGCGTCCGGCACGCTCGCCGACGCCCTGGTGGGAGCCGACCTGTTCATCGGCGTGTCCGCGCCAGGCGTGGTCACGCAGGACATGGTTCGCTCGATGGCCGACGACCCGATCGTGTTCGCGCTGGCCAACCCCGTCCCCGAGATCTACCCCGATCTGGCGCGGGAGGCCGGAGCGCGCGTGGTGGGCACCGGGCGGTCGGACTTCGCCAACCAGATCAACAACGTCATCGCGTTCCCTGGCGTGTTCAAGGGCGCGCTCGAGGGCCGCGTGGGCGCCATCACCGACGAGATGAAGCTGGCTGCCGCCTGCGCGCTGGCCGACCTGGTGGGCGACGATGCGGCGTGCGACTACGTGATCCCCGACCCGTTCGACCCGCGCTGCGCCGAAGCCGTCGCCCAGGCCGTGCGTTCGCTGGGAGGCGCTTCGTAGCCCTCCTTCCGAAGAGCCTGGCAGAGCCCTTCGGCGGCGCCGTGCCAGTGCGGGTCGGCGGCCCCGAAGCGCGCGGAATAATTGCGAAGAAGCCGGTGCGGCAGGCGTATTGGTCTATAGTCTGTAGGGCGTAAAACCAACGTAGACGCACACGGCTCTTGCGGCCTTTCGGGCGCAAGGGCAGGTCAATGGAGCAGGTCAAATGCAGCATGCAGGTGTTTTCATCACGTTCGAAGGCGGAGACGGGTCCGGCAAAACCACCCATATCAACTTCCTCGCCCGCGCGCTGCGCGACGAAGGCAGGGAAGTCGTCTGCCTGCGCGAGCCGGGTGGCACGCCCATCAGCGAGCAGCTGCGCGACCTCGTGCTGAACCCCGAAAACGAGGCGATGGGAAGCCGCACCGAGCTGCTGCTCTACGAAGCCGCCCGCGCCCAGCTGGTCGAAGAGGTCATCCTCCCCGCGCTCGAGCGGGGCGCGGTGGTGCTGTGCGACCGGTTCTACGACTCCACGGTGGCCTACCAGGCGCACGGAAGGCAGCTGCCGATCGACTTCGTGCGCGCCGCCAACCTGTTCGCATCGCACGGGCTCGTTCCCGACCGCACGGTGCTCATCGACACGCAGGCGGGTGCAGAAGTGGGCCTGAAGCGCGCCTTGCACAACCGCGACGGCGACCGCATGGAGCGCGCCGGCGTGGATTTCCACACGCGCGTGCTGCAGGCATTCGACCAGATCGCCGCGGACGAGCCGCAGCGGGTCAAGGTGGTCGCCTGCCAGCCCACGAAAAGCGGCACGGCGCAGCTGGTGTTCCAAGCGGTGGCCGACGTGGTGGGCTGGGATCCGGAGCATCTGTCCTTCGACCAGGCGTACTTCGCCCAGGCGGACGCCATCACCTCCCGCAACAAGCGGCAAGGGGGCGAAGCGCGCTAGCATGCCCGATCCGTTCGACCACATCCTCGGACAGCCCAAGGTGCGCGCGTTCCTGCGCGGAGCCGTGAAGGCGGGCCGCGTGGGCCACGCCTACCTGTTCACCGGCATGGCGGGCTCGAACAAGACGCAGGCGGCCTACGCGCTGGCCCAGTCGGTGGTGTGCAAGGAGCACGGATGCGGCGATTGCGACGATTGCAAGCGCGCCATGCGCCGCAAGCACCCCGACATCCACTACCTGGCCCCCGAAGGGGCGGGCGGGTACCTGATCGAGCAGATGCGCGAGGTCATGAACGATGTCGACCTGGCCCCGATACAGTCGCATGCCAAGGTCTACATCATCGACCGCGTCGACCTGCTGGGCATCCAGGCGGCCAACGCGTTTTTGAAGACCCTGGAAGAGCCCCCCGAAAACGTCGTCATGATCCTGCTGGGACGCACGCGCGCCAGCGTGCTGCCCACGATCGTGTCGCGCTGCCAGGTGGTCCCGTTCCGCACGATTCCCACTACCGAAGCGCGGGGCATCGTCGTGCAGAACACCGGGTGCACGCCGCTGCAGGCAGCCGTGGGCATCCAGGCCTGCGGGGGATCCACCGGGAAGGCCATCGAGTTCGTGAAGAACCTCGAGCGGTTCGAGTTCAGGGCGCGCGTGATCGAGGTGCTGCAGCTGCTCGAGCACGCCGACGACATGGACATCCTGGAATACGCCCAGGAACTGCTCGAGAAGGCCCAGGCCCCGCTGGATTTGGTGCGCAAGCTGCAGGACGACGAGTTGGCCGAATCCGCCGAGTTCGCCTCCGCCAGCGCGCTGCGCCAGATCGAGCAGCGCAACAAGCGCGCCCTGTCGGCCAAGAGCACCGAAATGCTCACCCAGCTCACCAACATCGTGCGCTCGTGGCTGCGCGACGTGCTGATGGTGTGCTCGGGTGCGCCCCACCTGGTGATCAACGAGGACGTTGCGGCCGGCGTGCGCGAAGCGGCGGCCCATGTGCAGATCCCGCACGTGGTCGCGGCGCTTTCCCAGACTGATGAGGCCGAGACGGCCATTCGCTATAATGTGTCACCTGAAACATGCGTTGACGTGCTTTTATTCGAAATACGAGAGGAACTGTATGGTTCGCATAGCGCCGGTTAGGCTGCAATACAATCCGCGCACGTTGTGGTTCGACCCCAACGGCCTCGAGGTGCGCGACGGCGATGCGGTGGTAGTTTCCACCGAGCGCGGCATGGAATACGGCCACGCGCTGGACATCATCGAGGTGGAGCAGGCGCAGGTCGACGCCCTGAAGTCGCCCCTGAAGCCCATCGTGCGCCTGGCCACCGACGAAGACGCCGAGCACGTCGAAGAGCTGGCCCGCAAGGGCAAGGAGGCCCTGCCGGTGTTCAAGCGCCTGGCCGAGGAACTGAACCTGGACATGCGCCCGATCCTGGTCGAGTACCTGTTCGGCGAGGAAAAGGCCGTGTTCTTCTTCGAGGCGGAAGAGCGCGTGGATTTCCGCGAGCTGGTCAAAAGGCTCTCGAGCGAGCTGTCGGTGCGCGTGGACATGCGCCAGATCGGCGTGCGCGACGAAGCGCGCATGATCGGTGGCCTGGGCCATTGCGGCCAGGAGCTGTGCTGCAAGCGCCTGGGCGGGGAGTTCTGCCCGGTGTCGATCCGCATGGCCAAGGAGCAGGACCTGTCGCTGAACCCGACGAAGATCTCGGGCGTGTGCGGTCGCTTGATGTGCTGCCTGCGCTACGAATACGACGCCTACAAGGACTTCAAGAGCCGCGCACCCAAGATGAACGCGAAGATCACCACGCCCTGCGGCATGGCGAAGGTGTGCGACCTGGACGTGCCGCGCGAGATGATCACCGTCAAGCTCGAGGAAGACGACAAGCGCGTGAAGTTCCCGCTTTCGGCGATGGACCCCGCCGAGGAGGGCGCGCGCCCCAACAGCATCGGCGAGGTCTTCGACGAGTACGCCAACCCCGATCCGTTCGCCGACGGCGTGGGGCTGGGGCTGTTCGACACGGCCTCGTTCACGCGCGAGGACAAGCTCGCCGACGGCAAGGCCCACCACAATCCCAGCCGCTCCGCGCAATCGGACGAGGACGGCGAAAAGCCCGCCCGCAAGCCGCGCCGCCGCAGGCGCAAGCAGGGCTCGGGCCAGGCAGGTTCTTCCGATGCCGCCGCCAAGTCCGGCGGCTCCAAGGACAAGTCCGGCAGCGCCGCCAAGGACAAGGCGGGCAAGGGCGGGTCGAAGGGCTCGGAAGGCTCCGGTTCGCAACGCCGCCGTCGCAGGAACCGCTCGGGTGGCGCGAAGGGCGCCCAGGGCGGCTCGGGTTCCGCCGGCGCCCAGGCGCAGTCCGGCGCACGCCCGGGGCAGAAGTCGAGCGGCCTGGCCCAGTCCGGCGGCGGCAAGGCCGCCAAGGACAAGGCGCCCGCGCCCGACACCCATCGCAAGTCGCGCAGGCGCAGCCATCGAAGCGGTGGCCAGGGAGGATCGGAGGCCAAGAATGAATCTTAGGTACGAGCTGCTCACCGACCTGTACCAGCTCACGATGGCGCAGGGCTATTGGAGCAACGGCAAGGCGCAGGACAACGCGTGCTTCCACATGCACTTCCGCACGAACCCCTTCGATGGCGGGTACTCGATCGCCTGCGGCATGGCCCAGCTGGCCGAGATGGTCGACGGGTTCTCGTTCGAAGACGACGACATCTCCTACCTGGCGGGCCTGAAGGCCCCGATGGGCGGGGCGATGTTCGACGGCGACTTCCTGGAGTGGTTGTCGGAGTTGACCCTGGAAGTCGACATCGATGCCGTGCACGAAGGCACGGTCGTGTTCCCCAACGAGCCCCTGGTGCGCGTGATGGGCCCCATCGCGCAATGCCAGCTGCTCGAGACCGCCCTGCTCAACTGCGTGAACTTCCAGACGCTCGTGGCCACCAAGGCCGCCCGCGTGTGCTGCGCGGCGGGAACGCCCGTCGCCGAGTTCGGGTTGCGCCGTGCCCAGGGTTTCGCCGGGGGCATCTGGGCGTCGCGCGCTGCCGTCGTGGGCGGGTGCGCCAGCACCTCGAACGTGCTGGCCGGCAAGATGTTCGACATCCCCGTGTCGGGCACGCACGCGCATTCGTGGGTCATGGCCTTCGACAGCGAGCTCGAGGCCTTCCGCGCCTATGCGCAGGCCTTCCCGAACAACTGCGTGTTGCTCATCGACACCTACGACATCATGCAGGGCCTGGAGCATGCCATCACGGTCGGCCTGGAGATGGCCGAGCGCGGCCAGAGGCTCCTGGGCATCCGCATCGACTCGGGCGACCTCGCGTGGTACTCGAAGGAATGCCGTGCACGCCTGGACGAGGCGGGTCTGCACGACACGGGCATCGTGCTGTCGAACGACCTGGACGAGTACACGATCAAGTCGATCCGCGAACAGGGTGCCGACGTGGCCAGCTGGGGCGTGGGCACGAAGCTCGCCACGGCCTACGACCAGCCCTCGTTGGGCGGCGTGTACAAGCTGTCCGCCACGCAGTGCGAGGACGGCACCTGGCAGGACCGCATCAAGATCACGGGCAACCTGGCCAAGCTCACGGTGCCTGGCGTGCTCGATGTCAGGCGCTATTACCACGACGACGGCAAAATAGCCGGCGACATGGTTTACGATGTGAACCGTCCCGTCAACGACGAGGGGCGCATCGTGGACCCGATGGACGACCTGCGCCAGAAGACGCTGGGGGACAAGGAATTCGAAAGCCTGCTGCATCCCCTTGCGCGCAACGGCAAGGTGGTGCTCGAAGACGAGTTCACGTCCGCCTGGCAGGCACGCCAGCGGGCGCAAGAGGGAATAATGCTGTTGGACGAAACGCAGAAGCGCATGCTGAACCCCCATTCGTACCCTGTGGGGCTCGAGGACGGCCTGTTCCAGCGCCGCCGTTCGTTGGTTGCGCACCTGCGCGGTGTGAAATAGGGGGAATTGAATGATTCGACTGTTCACGGACTCGACGGCATCCCTGCCTGCCGACGTGCTTGAAAGCGGGCAGGTGAACGTGGCGAGCCTGTACGTCAACCATCAGGGCGAGGAATACGAAGATGCGAGCATGGACGTCGACGAGTTCTATTCCCGCATCCACACGATGATCGACGACATTCCCACGTCGAGCCAACCTTCGCTCGGCTGGTTCGAAAACGCGTTCGAGCAGGCCGCACAGGCCGGCGACAGCGTGCTGGGCGTGTTCATCTCGTCGAAGATGTCCGGAACGATCGACACCGCGCTGCGCGCCGCCCATGCGGTTGCCGCGCGCTGCGCGACGTTCAAGTACGCAATAGTCGATTCGACGTCCAACAGCGGCGACGAGGGCATGGCGGTGCTCGAGGCGTACGACTCCATCCAGGCGGGCAACGACCTGGAGCATTCGGCTCAGCGCGCCCTGTTCGGCATCCAGTCGAGCCGCTTTCTGTTCACGCCCGAATCGCTGGCGTTTCTGCGCGCGGGCGGCCGCATCGGCAGGGCCGCCGGGCTGCTGGGGTCGCTGGTTCGCTTGACGCCGGTGCTCACGGTGAAGGACTTCGAGACGAACACGTTTGCCAAGGTGCGCTCCCGCAAGAAGGCGCTGGACGCCATCGCGCGCAAGCTCGAGGAGGACATCAGCCAGCATGGGGGATTGCGCCGCATCGTCGTGCACTACATCGGTTCGAGCGAGCCGGCGCGCGCCTGGGCGCGCGACGTCGTCGAGCCGCTGGTGGGGCGCGAGGTGGACGTGAGGCCTGTGAGCCCCGTTATTGGCGTGCACGTGGGCCCCGCCGTGGGCGTGGTCTACCAGTGCAACCGCATCTTGAGCGACAAGTTCACGGGCAACATCCAGTCCTGCCTGAGGACGAGCTAGGAGCCCAGGGTGACGGCGCGCTGCACACTCATCATCGATTCGTGCTCCGACCTGCCACGCGAGGTGGTGGACCGCTCCGGCGTGTTCCTGCTCGAGTTCCCCTATGTCATGGGCGGCAAGGGCATGACCGACGACTTGTACGCGAACACCACGCCGCATGAGTTCTACGAGCACATGCGCGGCAAGAACGGAGAGCCGCCCACCACGTCGCAGGTGCCGGCCCCCGTGTTCGAGCAGGTGTTCCGCGCGGCGTTGGACACGGGCCTGCCCACGGTGTACTTAAGCTTCTCGAGCGCCTTGTCGGGCAGCTACGATGCCGCCCTGCTCGTGCGCGACCAGGTGCTGGCCGACTATCCGGAAGGCGAGCTTCTGGTGGTCGACACCGGCCTGGCCTCGATTGCCGAAGGGCTGCTGGCGCTCTCTGCCATCGAGCAGCGCGACAACGGCCTGACCGCTTCCGAGCTTGCCGCCTGGGCCGAGGAGGCCCGCTGGTTCGTCAACGCCCAGTTCATGGTCGACGACCTGGCGTCTCTCAGCCGCGGGGGCCGCATCCCCAGCGGAGTGGCGGCCGCCGGGGCCAAGCTCGACGTGAAGCCGCTGCTGGGATTCGCCCTGGACGGCTCGCTGAGCATGGTCGGCATGGTGCGTGGCCGCAAGAAGGGCATCAAGCAGCTGGTGGAGTACTTCAACAAGCGCTGCGACAGGCAGGCCGCGTCCCATTCGATGATCGTGGCGGACGCCGACTGCCCCCGCGATTCGGACCGGCTGCGCGACGAAATCGCCAAGAACAACCCCACGGTGATGTTCTTGGAGTCGAACATCGGGCCCGTGATCGGAAGCCATGTGGGCCCGGGCATGGTCGCGTGCGCGTTCTGGGGCGACGACAGGCGAAACGAACTCGGGGTGGCCGAGCGCATCGCCCGTCGCGTGAAAGAGCGAGACTAGCGCATGACGCCCATCCGGCTCGGCCTCGCCTGCCTTGAATCCGTTTCCATTCGCTAGGAGGAAGTCCATGGCGCAAACGTTTGTATACATCGGCAACCTGAGGGCTGGGGCCCAGCTGTCGCAGAAGCTCGTCGAGGCGGGCATGCAGGCGGCATCCGAGAT
>CACXFZ010000015.1 GCA_902767025.1 uncultured Coriobacteriaceae bacterium | reverse complement strand
GCCCTTGCCGATGACCTTGATCTCGGGATAATGGTCAGCGTCAAGGAAGTTGGCCTTGCCGTCGGTAGCCGTGGCTTTGATGTCGCCTACCGAAGTCGTGTCGGGTTCCTTAGCGGTGATTTCGGCGTATTCGCCCACGTACCCGGGAACGTTAGCGGCGTTGGCCAGGTAGCTCTTGACTTCAAGAGGATACTCGTCCTGCCACTTATCCCACGTGATCACGCCGAACTCGTCCTTCTCGGGAACTTTGCTCGGGGCAGACACCTTGACGCCAGACGAATCGCCGTCTTTGGCGCTGGCCGAGGCCGAGCTCTCTGCAGAAGTAGCGGCGGAGCTCTCGGCGGGCTTGTCGCTAGCCGACTGCGGCTGCGAGCATGCCACCAAGGCAACCATCGCTGCTACCATAGCGAGCACGACTGCCCAGAGAAGAACTTTCTTCCTTCCCTTATTCAACATGATTCCTCCTAACTTTCGCACGTCCCTTCCATGGGCACATTTTACCAGGTCTATCAAGAATGGATAGGTTGGATTTCCCCAGGTGGCAAAAGATATTTGCCAAAAATGACAGTCCGAAAGTTTCGCGTATGACAGTGGACCTGTTTTCGTACGCCTGTTTGGTTTTTCGCACCTATCAGGTACCCTGTCAACCCTATACAAAGTATCTAGGTAGCCGATTTGGGGCTGCAAAGGGGGGCCAAACGCCTCGCACCCCCTCGCAGACGCCTTGATTTCGGAGCCTTAGAACCTCATCCGCAGCAGGCGGACCGAGTTCAGGATGCACAGCAGCGCCACGCCCACGTCGGCGAACACCGCCGCCCACATGCTTGCGATTCCGGCGAACCCGAGCACCATCACGGCCAGTTTCACGGCGAGGGCGAAGACGATGTTCTGGGTGGCCACCCGGCGCACGGCGCAGGCGATGGCACGGGACTTCACCACGCCTTCCAGCTCGGGGCGCATCAGCACCACATCGGCCGCCTGCAGGGCCGCATCGGTACCGCTCGCGAAGGCCGCCCCCACGTCGGCGCCCGCCAGCACGGGCGCGTCGTTGATGCCGTCGCCCACGAACATCACCGACCCGTGCTCGGCGCGCACCTTCTTGAGCTCGGCCACCTTGTTCTCGGGAAGAAGCTCGGCGCGCACGTCGTCGATGCCCACTTCGCGCCCCACCGCCTGGGCCGCCCCGCGCACGTCGCCGGTGAGCATGACCGTGTGCAGCCCCTGCCGGGTCATGGCCTCGATGGCCGCGGCGGCGTCGGGCTTGGGCTCGTCGGCAATGTGCAGCGCGCCCGCATAGGCCCCGTCGACGGCCAGCAGCACGACGGTGGTGCCCGCAAGCGAATCCTGCGGCCCGCCCGCCTCCTGCCCAGGCACGGCCACGCCGAAGCTGTCCATCAGCTTGGCGTTTCCGCAGAGCACGTCCAGGGCCTGCTCGCCGGCGCCCAGTTGCGCATGGATGCCCTGGCCGGCGTGCTCGTCGATGCGCGACGGTGTGCTTGGCGCAATGCCCCGCTCGCGCGCCTGGTCGAGGATGCTCGTTGCGATCGGATGGGTCGAATGCGCCTCGCAGCTGGCGGCCAGGTACAGCAGCTCGCGCTGGGTGAACGACGCGCAGGGCTCGACGGAGCGCACCGCGAAGGTGCCTTGCGTGACGGTTCCCGTCTTGTCCAGGGCGACGGTGTCCACCGTGGCAAGCGCCTCGATCGACGTGCCTCCCTTGAACAGGATGCCCTCCTTGCCCGCGGCGCCGATGCCCGCGAAGAACGACAGGGGCACCGACAGCACGATGGCGCACGGGCAGCTGATGACCAGGAACGTGCACGCGATGTAGATCCAGTGGCCCGGGTCGCCCACGACCAGCGAAGGCACGATGGCCGTCAAGGCCGCGATGGCGATGACGACGGGCGTGTAGACGCGCGCGAACTTGGTGATGAACCGCTCGAGCTGCGGTTTGCTGTCCGCCGCATTCTCGACTGCATCCAGGATGCGCGTGACCATCGACTCCGACAGCGGCGCATCGGCGCGCATGACCAGGACGCCATGCGTGTTCACGCAACCCGACACCACCGGGCTCCCCGGCTCCACCGCACGCGGCACCGGCTCGCCGGTGACCGACGAGGTGTCCAGGCGACTGCTTCCCTGAACCACCGTGCCATCGACCGGGATGCGCTCGCCCGGCCGCACCAGCACGTAGTCGCCTATGGCAACGCGTTCGGCTGCAACCTGTTTCGTCGGCTGGTCGGTACCCGCCGTTTCCGCATAGGACACAACCAGGTTCACCGTTTCGGGGCGCATGTCCACGGCATCGCGGATCTGGTCGCGGCTGCGCTGCACCGCCCGGTCCTCGAGCAGCTCGCCGACGCGGTAGAACATCATCACGCCCACCGCCTCGGGGTACTCGCCCAACGCGAACGCGCCCAGCGACGCCACCGACATCAGCAGGTTCTCGTCGAACACGTTGCCCGCGCGTATGTTGCGCACCGCCGTTGCCAGGATGTCGAAACCCACCGCCAGGTAGGCGGCAGCGAAAAGCACCACGTGCACATACGCAGGCCAGCCGGCGTGCTCCGCCGCCAACCCAAGGGCGAGCAACACTGCCGCCACGGCGATCTGCAGCAGGTCGCGGCGCGCCTCGGGCGTGTCGAAGCCGAACCAACCCGCAGCGGCGTGAGCATCGGACCCGGGCGCTTGGGCGGCCTCCCCACGATGGGCGTCGTGACGATGATCGTGGTGATGGCCGTGATGATCTTCCCCATCGCAGCACGAGCAGGCTTCCCCGCGCGGCTCGGGCCGGTGCCCGTGCGCATCGACGACGCGCACTTCAGGCTCGATGCCCTGGCAGATCTGCTGGATCTGCGGCAGGGCCTCGTCGGGATGCGGGCAGGCGATGTGCAGGCGCTTGGTTGCAAACGACAGCGATGCGTCCTGCATGCGGGGCAGCTCGCAGATCTGGTGCTCCATCTTAGCCGCGCAGTTCGCGCACCCCAGGTTTTCCAGGTAGTAGGTGCGCTCTTCGATGGGGCATGCGCCGGCATCGCCGCCACACACCGGGCAGCTGCCCGGGACGCAGGCAAGGCGTTCGTCGTCACGTGTCATGGGCCTACCCTTCCGCCATGTGCTGCATGCCGATGGCGATGATGGCGTTCACGTGCTCGTCGTCGAGCGAGTAGTACACCACCTTGCCGTCCTTGCGCGCGCGCACCAGCTTCGCGCCGCGCAGCGTCTTCAGCTGGTGAGACACGGCCGATGCCGTCATTCCCAGCAGCACGGACAGGTCGTTCACGCACAGCTCCTGGTAGCTCAGCGCGCTCAGGATGCGCATGCGCGTGGAGTCGCCGAACACCTTGAACAGCTCCGCCAGATCGGCGAGCTCCTCGTCGGCGGGCATGCACTTGGCCACCTTCTTGACCACGTCGGGATGCATGACTTCGGGTTTGTCTTCCAGTTCACGGCGTGCCACGGGCGTTCCTTTCATTTGAACAGTTGCTCATATGTTTATGCATTCAAATGTATAGCCTGGAACCGCACATGTCAATGGATGGGACACTCCCCTGCACCATTTTGCCTCGGTTGGGAAACCCGGGCGCCAGACGGCGCCGCCGCGGGCTAGAACTCGGGATGGGGAACCGTCACCACGTAGGGACGGCCGTCGCGCTCGATGACGTCCAGGTCGACGTCGTAGACGCGCTTGATCAGAGCCGGGTCGACGATGTCGAACGGAGAGCCCTGGGCCACCACGTCCCCATCGCGCAGCGCCACGATCCGATCGCTGTAGTGCAGCGCCTGGTTGATGTCGTGCAGCACCATGATCACCGTCATGCACAGTTCGGAATGCAACAGATTCACCAGGTTCAGCACGTCGAGCTGGTACTTCACGTCCAAGTGCGTGGTGGGCTCGTCGAGCAGCAGCACCTTCGAGCCCTGCGCGATGGCCATCGCGATCCACGCGCGCTGACGCTCGCCGCCCGACAGCGACATGACCGGCTGCGCGGCCAGATCCGCCAGCTCGGTGAGCTCGAGCGCCCACTCGACCGCTTCCTCGTCCTCCTCGGTGGCCGCATGCCCGAACCGTTGGAACGGCGTGCGCCCGTAACTCACCAAACGCTCGACCGTCAGATCGGGCGGCGCGCTGTTGTGCTGGTGCACGATGGCCACCAGCTTGGCGAAGTCGCGCAGGCGCACGTCGGCGATGTCGGCCCCGCGCAAGAGCACCTGGCCGGCATCGGGCTTGAGGTTTTTCGTGAGCAGGTTGAACAGCGTGCTCTTGCCCGAGCCGTTGGCGCCGATGAACGTGGTGACCACGCCTTCTTCGATGCTCAGGTTCAGCCCGTCGAACACGCGCGCATGGGGCCCGTAGGCAAACTTCAGGTCGGAGACGGTGAATACGCTAGTTTCCATACGCACCCCGCGACCTGATCAGCAGCAAGATGAACGCCGGCCCGCCCACCACCGCCATGATGACGGCGGCGCTTATCTCCGCCGGGGCCGCGATGGTGCGGCCCACCGTGTCGGCGAGCAGCAGCACGAAAGCCCCCAGCAGCATGGAATAGGGAATGAGCGCCTTGTGGCCCGATCCCACCACCAGCCGCGCGACATGGGGCACCACGAGGCCCAGGAAGCTGATGGGGCCGATCACGGCCGTGGTGATGGATGCCAGCATCACCGATATCGCCGAGATGCCGACGCGGTTCTTCGCCACGTCCAGGCCCAGCGAACGCGCCGTCTTGTCGTCGAGGGCCAGCAGGTCGCAGCGGCGCCACACCAGCAGCGCCAGCAGCAGGCCCACCGCCCCGTACACGGCGATCGAGCGGAAGTCGGCCCAGGTCTTCATCGTGATGCTGCCGCTGATGATGCTCGAGGCGCCCGCGGACATGCTGCCCGCCCCGAACGCCGCGTACAGCCCGGTGAACATCGCGCTCACCGCCACGCCCACCAGGATGATGCGCAACGGCGACAGCCCCCCGTTCCACGACAGCCCGTAGACCAGCGCGAAGGCGATGCAGCCTCCCAGGAACGCGAACAGCGGCGTGAAGTAGAACAAGGCGGGGAACAGCGCGACCACCATCACGGCGCACAGGGCCGCACCGGCGTTGATGCCGATGATGCCCGGGTCTGCCAGGGGGTTGCGGATCACGGCCTGCAGCAGCACGCCCGAAGCGGCCAGGGCCGCACCTCCCACCATCGCGATCAGGATGCGAGGGAAACGCAGGTCCCAGATGGTGGCGACGCTGTCGTCGTAGGCGACGAACAGGCCGTTGAACAGCTGTCCGAGCGACACCTGCAGGCTGCCCGTGTTCACGGCGACCAGGAACAGCGCCACGAGCGCGAGCGCCGTGAGCGCGAAGGCGAGCGCCACCCTGCCCTTGCCTGCCGGCTTGACCGTTTTGCCGCCCATCTTAAGCCGCCTCCGACGGATACAGCAGGCCTTTGAGGTACTCCAGGGCCGCAGGGTAGTCGAACGTGGCGCTCATGCCGAACATCTCGTAGGGCAGGTCGTAGACGACCCCGTCCTGCACGGCGCGGAAATGCTTCCATATGTCGTTGGTCTGGAACTCCTCGGCGAACATGGCCATGACGCTGTCGGGCAGCGCATGGGCGGTGCGCATGATGATGTCGGGATCGCGCGCCTGCATGTCTTCGGTGTTCGCCTCCAGGAACTCCTCGGTTGTGTCGTCGTAGACGTTTCGCCCGCCGGCAAGCCGCACCAGGCTGCCCGCGTAGCTGTTCGCGGTGGCCACCAGGTACGATCCCGGCACGCCCATGAGCACGAGCACGCGCGGGGGCGTCTTGCCCGCCAGGCCCACGTTGAAATCCTGCAGGTACGACTCGAAGGCCCGGCGCAGCCCGGCCGCCTGCGTCATCCGGTCGAACTTGCGCCCCAGGTAGTCGATGGAGTCGTACATGCCCTCCACGCTGCGCAGGTTCACGAAGATGCAAGGCGCCCCGATGGCCGCGTACTTCGTGCGCAGGTCCTCGATGAGCGTGTTGGGGGAGATGATGCAGCTTGGGCGCATCGACGCGAGCACTTCCACGTCGGGCGCCATCGGCGTGCCCACTTCCCTGACCCCCTGGTAGCGACTCGGGATGTCACGCGATGTGCGCGGGATGCCCGCCAAGTCCAATTCGAGCTTGTCGCAGATGTCGAGCAGCGCGGTCGACGTGGCCACGATCTTGTCGCCTGCGCCTTGCGTTGCCCGCTCGGGATGCTGGTTCACGCAACCTGCAAGCCCCCACGACACGCATGCCGCCGCCATCGCACCGAGCACACAGAAGCGTCTGCGAGTGATCGAGGGCGCCAAACCGTTTCACGCCTTGCGCTAGTCGTCCGAACGCATGCCGGCAGCCATCTTCGCCGCAGCTTCCTGGCGTGCGCGCTTGGGCTTGACGACGCCGAAGTACGCCACGAGGCCCGCAATCGCGGCCACGGCGGCGACGATGCCGATGATGAGCGGATAGTTCAGGCCCTCGGCCGCCTTCGTGTCGGACTGGGCACCGGTTCCGGTGACCTCCGTGCCGTCTCCGCTGTATTCCTTGATGTCCGTTGCGCCGCCCTGTCCCGACTGCGCACTGCTGGCCTTCGGGGCGGCCTCTTCGGTGGCCGTTGCGGCCGACGAGGTGGCAGCGGCAGCCGACGAAGCCGCGCTCGATGCCTGGGCCTCCTGCTCGGCAGGGGCGGTGGGGGCAGCCGGCGCCTCTTCGGCAGGGGCCTCAGCGCTCACCGACTCGACGAACCCGCCCGGGTTTCCCTCGACCAGCGAGTCGAGCTTCACGAAGTAGACGACGTTGCGGCCCATGGGCTCGACGAACATGTTCACGCGGATCGTCGCGTTCTCGTCGGGCACCTCGAAGCGGTAGTCGCCCATTTCGTCTTCGGCCAGCGACTGCATGTTCTGGGCCGCGGATTCGGCGCCGAACTGCCCCGAGTTCGAGGCGTCGGTGGCCACCAGCACGTCGCCGATGTCGTTTGCCAGCTTGAAGCGCAGCGTCACGAACGTCTTGCCCTGCGCGTCCTTTTCCACCAGGGCGACCGGCTGCACGATGCCCGTGACCATGCTCTGGCCCAACGTGGTGTTCGATTCCCCTGCGGCGTCCTCGATCGCGCCCGTGTCGGGGTTCGCGTAGTTGGCCGCTGCCGTTGCCGTGAACACGGCCGGAGCCGCGAACGCCGGCACCGCGGCGCACATCAAGGCCACGGCCAGGGCTGCCAAGCCGCACAGGGTTACCGCACCAAAGCGCTTCGTCGTCATCGGATGCTCCCTTCTATGCGCCTGCGCGCATACGGGTTCTGCCCATCGCGGCAAGCGCGAGCGCCGCCAGCGCCACGCAGCCCGCCGCACCCGCCAGGCCGCTGTCGGCCGTCTTGGCCGTGCCCGTGACCTTCGAGGTGGAAGACGCAGCGACCACGCTGGCCGCCTGCGGCGTGAGCGTGCCCGAATCCTTCGACTGCGGCGCCATCTGGCCTGTGTCGCCACCCCGGTCGTTCGCCTGCGTCAGGTACAGGTACAGGTCGGCGTTGACCGGGCCTGCGCCCAGCTCTTCCATGGGCTTGATCTTCATCGTGATGGGGAGCACGCGGTCGGTCTGGCCGCCGGGAAGGATCAGACGGTACTCGCGCGTGTTGCCCTGCGTGCTCGAAACGCCGATCTCCTGGCCGTTGTACATGACGGAGAGCACGTAGTCGGCCCGGTTCGTGGTGAAGCGCACATCGTAGGTGCCGTCGGCCAGCGGGCGCAGATAGGCCGCGTCGCCGAAGTACTGGTTGGCCATCGAGGTGTCGGACGAACCCGATTTGCGCACGATCAGGGGCACGGCGTACACATGGCCCTGCTGCAGGCCCTTGGCCGCCGACGTGGTCGCCTGCGTTTGAGCGGGCTGCTGGGTTGCGGACTGCACAGGTGCGGTGTCCTGCGTGGTGGCACCGGACGCTTGACCGCCTTCCTGGCCCGCAGCCTGGCCGTCGGTGCCGCCCTGCGTGGCAGCGTCGCCCTGGCCGGTCGCATCCGATGACTGGCTGCTCGGCTCCTGCTGGCCTGCCTCGTTGCCATCCTGCTGCGTGCCATCGCCTTGCGCATCCTGGTTCTCGTCGATGCTCACCGGCACCAGCGATGCCCAGTCGATGGAGATGACGGCATCCTGCGGGGACACGGGCATGCCGGGCGAACCCACCGAAACGAGCACGTAGCCGCGCGACTTGGCGAAGGAAGACGCATCCTCGTTGAGCGGGACGTTCACCGTCGTCAGCTCCCCTTCGGGCTTCGAGCTCTTCCACAGGCTCTTGGCCGCGCTCTGCTTCGAGATCATGTTGCCCGACACGCTGTATGCCGGATAGTACGAAAGCTCGTTGGGATAGAACTGCTCGCCCATCATGGTCAGGCTCTTCAGCTGGCATTTCAACGTGTAGACGCCGTCTTTCACCACCAGCGCATGCGTGCCGTCGACCACCTGGCCCGCCATCGAGGACTTGTCGAGCTCGTAGTCCTTCACCAGCTTCACGTTCACGGTGTATTCGCCGTTGGGCAGGGACATCGTGTCCAGCGTGCCGCCCTTGCCGTCGTCGACCGTGGCCGCGTGGGCGGTGCCTGCGCCGAGCGCGCATGCCAACACCACAGCCAGGGCAACCAGGACTGCGGCAACCGAACTGCCGAGCCGAACACGTTTCGCTTGCATTTTCGTCCCCCGTCCTCAAAGCTGCGCCGTCGCCCCTGTCGATGGGGACGGCAGCCTTGTGATCCACGCGCAGAAGCGGCCAGATGCGCGCCTGCGCTGTTTCGTGCGGCACCCCAGACGAGAGGGCGCCTGCCTGATCTTTATACTCACAGTAGTATACGTCCCTTTCACCCAAGGAACGTCGTTTCTGGCGAATGGCAGCGCAAAGACACATGCCCCCTGCATAACAGATGCACACGGACGCAAAGGCGCCGCGCCCGCGATGAGGCAGGACGGCCCGCTAGTCGGTCATGTCGGCGTCGAGGACGATGTCGAAGGTGTAATCGGGGTATGCCTGGCGCACCGTTTCGCAGATCTGCTGGAACAGCTGCTCGCGGTCGCGCGCATCGAAGCTGATGATGACGTCGAAGTTCACGTGGCGCGCTTCCTCGTCAACGTAGAAGCCGTGCGTTTCCAGGACTTCGGGATGCACCTTGCACATCTGCTCGACCCGCTCCCGCATCGCAGACGCGCGCGTTCCTGCCGCGTTCGCCGGGTATATGCCCACCGCCGTGATCACGACGCCGCACTCGTCGAAAACCCTGTGCTGCACGGTCCGCGTGATCCGGTCGATGTCGAGCGCCGAAGCCGAATCGTCCACTTCCACATGGACGCTTCCCCATAGCCGCTTGGGGCCGTAGTCGTTGAGCATGAGGTCGTAGGCGCCGTGCACGCCGTCGACCGAACGGACCACGTCCTTGACGCGCACCGCGAGCTCCGGGTCGACGCGCTTGCCCAAGATCTTGATCAGCGTGTCGCGCATGATGTCGTAGCCCGCCTTCAGGATCACCAGCGAAATCGCCGCACCCAGCCAGCCTTCCAGGTTCATCCCCGTGGCCACGAACACGAGCGCCCCCACCACCGTGGCAGCGGAGATGACCGCATCGAGCAGGGCATCGGTGCCCGACGCAACCAGGGAATCGGATTCGACGTCCCGGCCCACGCGGCGAAAGTGGATGCCCAGGGCGACCTTGACCAGAACCGCCACCGCCACGATTGCTATGCCGACCATGTTGTGATCCGGCTCGACGGGCTCCAGGATGCGCCGCACCGACTCCACCAGCGAAGAGACGCCCGCACCCAGCACCAGGGCGGCGATGACCAGGGCGCTCAGGTACTCGATGCGCCCATGGCCGTACGGATGGTCGCGGTCGGGCGTGCGGCCGGCGAGCTTGGCGCCCGCGATGGTGATGGCGGACGACAGCGCGTCGGATAAGTTGTTCACGGCGTCGAGCGTGATGGCGATAGAGTTGGCCAGCAGGCCCACCGCCGCCTTGAAAGCAGCCAGGGCCGCGTTGGCGATGATGCCCAACAGGCTCGTGCGCACGATCGTGGCGGTGCGCGCGTCGGATTGTCTTTTGCTCTGCGCGTGCGACATGGTCACATCGTAGCAGGCGCATGGCACAGGACATGCCGATGCACGGAATCGGCATGGACCGACGGGACGGCTGGACGCACGGCATCCATGTGCTTGCCGCTTCCCTGTCAGAATTGGCGCCGCGCGCAACAACCGTCGGGCAACGCGAGGGTCCGCGCGCATGCATGTGCTGCTACAATCAGCCCCAAGTCAACGGCGAAAGGAAGCGCGATGATTCTCCACGAATCTGCCGAGATGTACCTCGAGACCATCTACATCTTAAGCGAAGGCCACGATTTGGTTCGTTCCGTGGACATCGCAAACCACATGGGGTATTCCAAGCCCACCATCAGCGAATGGATGGGCAAGCTGAGCAAGGCGGGGTACGTCCAGGTGGAAAAGAACGGCAACGTGCACCTGACCGAGCAGGGCCTGCACATCGCCAAGAGCATCTACGAGCGCCACATCGTGCTCGAATCCATGTTCAAGGCCCTGGGCGTCGACCCCGAAATAGCCGCCGAGGACGCCTGCCGCGTCGAACACTACATCAGCGACGAAACCTTCCACGCCCTCAAGCATCATCTGGAAGAGTACGCACGCTAGCATCCGGACCGCAGCGCGCGCCCGCCTGGCCACGGTGCGGTCGGGCGGGTTGCTGCATGTGGAGAAATCGGGGCGGGCTCTTTGAGGAGAAGCGAGAGCGAGCCCGCCCAATACGGCTCCTCGCGCGCGTGCAGACGAGAAGGAGGTGCTGCGCGGGAGTCTCGGGTCAACAAGGTCGTCAACCGCAAGTTAGGTTATCCTTACTAACTTGCAAGGCTTATGTTAGCTTAACCTAACTCATTGTCAAGCACCTATTTGCACTTTTTTCGAACCGAGCCAAGCGCGCTTCGGCCGCCGCTCCCGCAGAGGTTCGCACACTTCGCGAAGTTTGGCACGTCCACCCTGCGACCACCCCACCCAACAGGTATAGTGAACACGTCATCCATTTCGCGCGGAAAGGCATCCCATGAGCAATTCGTACATCGACACTCGCGGCAACACCTCCACCCCCATCCCGTTCACCCAGGCAGTGGTGAACGGCCTGGCATCGGGCGGCGGCCTGTACGTGCCCGAGCACGTGCCCACGCTGACGCTGCAGCAGATCGTCGATATGGCGCACATGCCCTACGCGCAACGCGCTGCCACCGTGTACAAGGCATTCGAGGTCGACCTTCCCGACGCCCGCGTCGACGAGCTGATGGAGGCGGCCTACGGCAGCAACTTCGACGACGAGGCCATTTGCCCCGTGAACACCGTGGCCGACGGCATGCACGTGCTCGAACTGTGGCATGGTCCCACCAGCGCCTTCAAGGACATGGCGCTTCAGAGCCTGCCGCTGTTCTTCAGCGAGAGCGCCCAGCAGCTGCGCGAGCAGGGCAAGCTGGACAACACCTTCATGATCCTGGTAGCCACGTCCGGCGACACGGGCAAAGCCGCCCTGGCCGGGTTCGCCGACGTTGCCGGCACCCACATCGGCGTGCTGTTCCCCGACGGCGGCGTGAGCGACATCCAGCGCAAGCAGATGGTCACGCAAGAGGGCGACAACGTGATGGTGTGGGCCGTGCGCGGCAACTTCGACGACTGCCAGACGGCTGCCAAGCGCGTCTTCGGCGACCGGCAGTTCTCCGACGAGCTGATGCAGAGCCACAAGATAGCCCTGTCCAGCGCGAACTCCATCAACTGGGGCAGGCTGTTGCCGCAGGTGGTCTACTACATCAGCTCCTACAGCATGCTTGTGGCCGCCGGCACCATCGAGGCCGGCGAGGCCATCGACGTGTGCGTGCCCACCGGTAACTTCGGCAACATCCTGGCAGCCTGGTACGCCAAGCAGATGGGAACGCCCATCGAGCGCCTGCTGTGCGCCAGCAACGAGAACCGCGTGCTCACCGACTTCATCAATACCGGCACCTACGACATCAGCGACCGCGACTTCGTGCTCACCCCCAGCCCGTCGATGGACATCCTGGTAAGCTCCAACCTGGAGCGGCAGCTCTTCGAGCTCACCGGACGCAACGCCGACGCCATCACCGGGTGGATGCGCGACCTGTCCGAAAACAAGATGTTCAAGATCGACGAGCAGACTTTCGCCCGCGTGCGCGACCACTTCGCCAGCGATTCCGTGTCGTCGGCCGAGTGCCTGCAGACCATCAAGCGCGTGCACGACGAGCACGGCTACCTGCTCGACCCGCACACGGCCGTTGCCTGGGAGGTCGCGCAGCGCCTGCGAGAGGACAGGCACGTCGTGGTGGCAAGCACGGCCCATTGGGCGAAGTTCGGCGCCGACGTCTACCGTGCCCTGAACGGCATCGAACCGGGCGGCGAGCTCCCCGCCGAAGTTGCCGACCTGACCGGCTGCGAGCTCAACGAGCTTATCGCCCGTACCGCGCAAGGCGCACCCGTGCCGGCCGGACTGGCGCAGATCGACAGCAAGCCCGTCCGGTTCACCCGGGTGATCGACAACAGCACCGCCGCCGTCGAAGAGGCGGTCTCGGAATTCCTGGCAGCAGGCAACGCACAATAAGGCAACGCAACGAACGCCCCGACCGCAGGGAGACGACATGAAGCTCAACAACGCCGCACCCAAGATCAAGCTCACCATCGAGGGGGCGACCGAGGGCGGTTCCGCCTTCGGCCCCGGCGTTGCCAAGCTGTGCGCCGGCGTGCGCGAAACCGGGTCCTTGAACGCGGCGGCAAAGCGCATGGGCATGGCCTACAGCAAGGCCTGGCGCATCATGAAGGACACCGAGTCCACCCTGGGGATGCAGCTGCTGGTGCGCGACGGCGCCCACGGCTCCACCCTCACCAAGGAATGCGACGAGCTCCTGGACGCCTACACGACCATCCACAAGAAGCTGGAAGAGCAAGCCAACGAGCTCTTCAAGGCGTTCTAGCAGGCAAGGCCGCCGCTCGAGCTCATCCAATCACCCCGCCTCGGCGCTCCAAGCCCGGCTCGCGTACGTGGAGCACGCGTCGCCGGGCTTTCCCGCCTATTCGGGGCACCTGGGCGAACTCAGCCGACTCTTCGACCACCTGCATCTCATGGCGAGCCCTGCTGGACCTGTGGGGGAGACCTCTGTTGCGGTCCCCCTCAGCCTACGCGCGCGGCTTCGCTTCGCTGGCCGCGCTATTGCCTGGCGGAACCTGCGAGAGAGGGCCCGAGCGGCGGCGTGCCCCCTATCTGGCTTGGGGGATGGTGAAGGACTCTACGTCTTGCATGGCCAGCAGGACGATGCGCATGGGCGCACCCGTTGCGGACGTGCCGTGGATGGTCACGGCAGGGGTCGTGGCAAACGGGTTGCCGGACACAGGCGAATCGTCTTGGGTCCCGTGCTCCTCGCTCTGCTCGGCGGCGGAGTGCGTGTCACTTGCCACCCCGAAAGCAGTGCCGCAAGACTGCGGCTCGGATATTGCGGGAACCTGATCGCGCGGGGGTGCGAAGCTTTCTTCGCTGCGCGGCTCGATGACCTCGCCGTCCTTCGGCCCAATCTCTTCCTTCTCGCGCTCGTGCGCCTGCATCGACAACCCTTTGACGAAGCGGTGCATGCACCCGTAGCACACCTCCATGTCATCGAAACATGTTCCGTGGCAAATCGGGCATTCTTTCATCGTGTGCTCCTTTCCTCGACAATATGCCGGATCCTCTGCCCGGCAGACGTCCCTTTCTGGTACCAGTCGCGCGACCTGTCGTGCGCGCGCTCCACCACCATGCAAGCCCCCGGACACCGTATGCGCCGCCCGGGCTTCACGTTACGATACGTCGCCACCACGTGCATCCCTGCATCCAGGAAGGCCACGTCGAGCGCGTAGGCCATTCCATAGGTGTGGATGTCGCAGCACCCGGGAATCAGAAGCTCGTCTGAACTCGGTTTCGTGAACAGCAGGCCGCGCAGACGCTGCATATACGTTGTGGCGATGCGCACGGTGCTCATTCGGTTTCCTCCTGCAACAGCTGGAACACGCAGGTGACCGAGTCCCCTACGGGATACAGCGTCACGCACGCCCATCGGTAGACGCCATCGCCCTTGGCCAATTGCACGACCTGCGAGGGCCCCCGAAACGCCTCGTCGTCCTGTTCGACAACGGCCCAGCCCCTCGCCGCCATCGACTCCACCACAAGTCCCAGCAAATCTTCGGCCGGCTCGCAGACGAGCCCCACCACGTTGCCGCTGCTCGCCACCTGCACGGCATCCACCTCGCGAGGAGAGAGCACTTCGGCGCCAAACGCCTGCGGAAGCTGGCTGGACAACGGCGCAGAG
>CACXFZ010000014.1 GCA_902767025.1 uncultured Coriobacteriaceae bacterium | reverse complement strand
CACCGAACGCGAAGTGCCGTGGACACGCATCATCGAGCACAAGCACTTCGAGTATGGAGAACAGCCGAAGACGGTCATTACGCGCGAATATCCGGCCGATTGGCAGCCGGGCGACGAGCCGTACTATCCCATCAACGACGAGCGCAACACGCAGCTCTACGCCCAGTACGAGCAGAAGGCCGCCCAGGAGGGCAAGGTCGTGTTCGCCGGGCGTCTGGGCGGGTACAAGTACTACGACATGGACAAGGCCATCGATGCAGCATTCGACCTGGTCGAGCGCGAATTGGGCGTGACGATCGGGTAGATGCGACAGGGCGCGTTCAGGAGGCAGGGCATGAGCCAGAACGGAATGCGACGAGCACTGGGCTTCATGATGGCGGTGGCGTTGTGCGCGGTGTGTGCGTGCGCGGCGCCGACGCTTGCATGGGCCGACGAAACCCCGGCCAATCCCGCGGGCGAGGCGGCTTCGAACGAGGTTGACGCCAGCGCGCCCGAGGAATCGGGACAGGATGCGGCGCCGACGGCGGATGATGAGAGTTCCGCGGTCCCGCAGGCAACAGACGAAGGCCAGGCACTTGAAACCGAGGTTTCCGACGACGGGGCCGCGCAGGCTCCCGGTCAGGCAGGCGGGCCCGATGTTCAGTCTGCCAACGCCGAAGATGCAGATGACCAGGGTGCGGATACCGACCCCGATGGCGAAGCAGAGACGGTGGCTGCCGAAGTCGCTGCCGCGGACGAGCTGCAAAGCACGTCTGCGGACGAGGGTGTTCCGGGCGCAGCGGAGGACGACGCGTGCGCAGATGCCGTGCAGGGCGCCAACGCCGAAAACGTGGCCGAGGAGCCGGAACAGGCCGAGCTTGCCCAGGGCGCGACGGCTGCGGGCGCGGTGACGGTTGGCCAGAAGCAGGACGCCACCACCCAGCAGGCCAAGGCATCCAAGGCCGTCAAGCTCGCCAAGGCCACGCGCACGCTGCTGTCGTCTGCGGGCGGCAGGCTGCATCTTGCCCTTGCGGCAAACCGCGTGACGTCGCGCACGCTGGCCGACGGCCTGTACACGTTCGCCACCGCCCTGAACGGCTCGGCCCGCCTGGAAAGCAAGGGCGGCAGCACCAAGGCCGGCGCGGCGGCGGACATCTACCAGGACAACAACACCGTGGCCCAGCGGTGGAACATCACCTACGTGGGCAACGGCTACTACCGCATCCAGAACGCGAGCGGCGGCAACGCGCTTGCGGTGTCCCAGGCCAAGGCGAAGTCGAACGTGAACGCCCAGCTGCAGAAGTGGGACAGCAAGGACGCCCAGAAATGGAAGATCGTCGCGGGCACGGGCGGCTACCGCCTGGTGTCGGCGCTTTCCCCGTGGCTGTCGCTGTCGGTGTACGGCGGCGCGGTCCACAACTCGATGAACGTGCAGGTGCACGCGATGCGCTCCGAGAAGTCGCAGGTGTGGAAGGCCACGGCTATCAAGCGCACGATCGACGACGGCGTCTACCGCATCGTCAACCAGAAGTCGGGCATGTCCCTGACCGTGCAGAACGCCTCGATCGAAAGCGGGGCGAACGTCGAGCAGCAGAAGGGATCCACGTCGCTGGGTCAGGTGTTCCAGGCCACCTACAACGCCAAGACCGGCTACTACACGTTCACGACCCCGTTCGGCACGCGGCTCGACGTGGCCAACGGCAGCACGGCAAGCGGCGCCAATGCCTGGGTGGCCACATCCAACAACACGGCGGCCCAGAACTGGTCGGTCGTGCGCAACTCGGACGGTTCCTACAAGCTTGTCTCGGCGGTCTGGGGCCGCGCGCTCGACGTCGCCGGCGCCTCCACGAAAGCGGGCGCGAACCTGCGGGTGGCCACGTCCGGCACCTCGGCTGCTCAGAAGTTCTCGTTCAAGAAGCTGGGCAACTGGATCGAGGAGGGCGCCTACCAGCTGTTCTCGTCCCTGAACAAGTCGAACGCCCTCGAGGTGGAAAACGGCGGCACGTCTGCGGGTGCGAACGTGAGGACCGGCACGGCCGGCAAGGGCAACGCGCAGCGCTTCTACTTCAAGCCGGTGGGTGGCGGCGCCTACACGATCCAGAACACGGCTTCGGGTGCGTACCTGGGGGCCGTCAGCACGAAGGCGCAGGCCAACGTGCGCACGCAAACGGCGTCGGCGCAGTGGGTCCCCGTCATCAAGGCGCATGGCGTGACCTTCGCGCTGAAGTCGAACCAGAAGGTGGTGCTCGACGTCTACAACGGCTCGAAGGCAAGCGGCGCCAACGTCTGGCTCTTCGAGGGCAACAGCTCTCAGGCGCAGTCGTTCGCGATGGGCAAGACGGGCGTGCTCGCCGATGGCCTGTACTCGATGGCATCGGTCATCGACGCGAAGTACATGTGGGACGACCGTGGGCAGTCGCGCGCCAACGGCGAGCGTTTGCAGGTGTCCACCAGCAACGGCACGATCGCCCAGGAATACTATCTGACGCGCCTGTCGTCGGGCTCCTACCGCATCACCAGCGCAGCCAGCGGCAAGGCGCTGCAGGCCATGGGGCAGGGCACTGCCCAGGTCCAGCAGCAGACGGCCGCCAACACCGCCGCGCAGCAGTGGGCCCTGGTCATGAACTCCGACGGTTCGATAACCTTCCTGTCCGCGCTGGCGTCGAACAAGACCGCCATCACGCTGGGGGCAACCAAGCCCGCGGCGGGCACCAAGGTGAACGTGGCGGCGAACACGTCGAGCAAGCAGCAGCATTGGAAGGTGCGCGAGCTCAACAAGCCGATCTACAAGTACGACCAGCTTTCGATCACGCTGAACCAGTTCGCCACCTACCAGTTCAACTCGCCGTACAACACCGGCTACACGCTCGAGCAGATGCGCGGGTACGTGAACCCCGACAACGCCAACCCCTACGAGTTCGTCGACCTGCGCGTGGGCACGGGCCTGACGGCGGCTCAGCTCGACGAGTACCTGCGCACGCACGGCGCCGTGGGCGGCTCGCTGCTGGGTTTGGGGGCGGCGTTCGTCGAAGGAGCACGGGCCAACGGGCTCAACGAGGTGTACCTGCTGGCCAACGCGATCATGGAAAGCGGCTGGGGCAAGTCGACGCTTGCCAGCGGCTACGCCTACGGCGGCGGCACGATCGACGGGGAGTACTACCCGGCGGGCACCTACTACAACTTCTACGGCATCGGCGCCTACGACACCTCTCCGTTGTCGGGCGGGCGCAAGCTGGCCATCATCAACGGGTGGTCTTCCCCCGAAAAGGCCGTGACCGGTGCTGCCGAATGGCTCGCGAAGAACTACATCTACCGCAGCGAATACGCGCAGCCCACGCTCTACGCGATGCGCTGGGACTACGCGTACAGCGACGTGCACAAGACGCGCGGCTGGCACCAGTACGCCTCGGGCGTGAACTGGGGCGAGGCGATCGCCAAGATCATGGCGGAGGTCTACGCGAGCGCGAAGGTGAGCGTGAGCCACACCTACATCGTGCCGAAGTTCGCCTAAGGGGCAGTCGGTCCCACCATGAGGGTTCTGCACCCGTTATCGGTATTATCGATAACGGGTGCTTTTATATTTGAATGGACGATGTTGTTGACTTATTGCGTGGGTACCACTTAAATGGTTAGCCGTGAAGATTCATGCCGTACATACCGTGATGATGCACATGCTCGAGCCTGGATGCGCTTGCCAAGGCACCGCACTCCAGGCGTAACCACGAGCCCGCGCATCTGCGGGCTGTAGGCACGGTAGGTACGAGGTAATTCCACAGCAATGATCCAAATCGAACATCTGTCAAAGACCTTCGGGAGCGAAGAGACGCAGCATCACGCGCTCGTCGACATCAACCTCACCATCAACGATGGCGACATCTTCGGCATCTTGGGCGAGTCCGGTGCCGGCAAGTCCACGCTGGTGCGCTGCATGAACCTGCTCGAGCGTCCTACGCAGGGCAAGGTGCTGGTCGACGGCGTCGACGCCACGCAGCTGTCCGACTCCCAATTGCGCACGTTGCGACGCAGCATAGGCATGATCTTCCAGAACTTCAGCCTGTTCCAGCAGCGATCTGTGCTCAGCAACGTCATGTTCCCCTTGGAGCTCGTACGGGCCGATGCCAAGCAATCCGAAGCGCGCGCACGCGAGCTGTTGGAGCTGGTGGGCCTGGCCGACAAGGCCAACGCGTACCCCGCGCAGCTTTCCGGCGGCCAGCAGCAGCGCGTCGCCATCGCCCGCGCGCTGGTGAACAAGCCGCGCGTCATGCTGTGCGACGAAGCCACGAGCGCACTCGACACCATCACCACGCGCCAGATCCTGGACCTGCTCAAGGACATCAACCGGGAGCTGGGCGTCACCATCATCCTGATCACGCATTCGCTGGTCGTGGCCCGCTACATCTGCAACCGCGTGGCCGTCATCGACGCGGGGCAGATCGTCGAACAGGGTGACACCGCCACGGTGTTCGACAACCCCACGTCCGATGTCGCGCGCGCCCTGCTGGGATTGGAGGGCTAGCCATGGAAGCGATTTCGGCGTTCTTCAACGAATACGGCGCCCTGCTCGCGGGCGGCACGTGGGACACGATCGTCATGACGGGCCTGTCCACGCTGTTCGCCTACGTGCTGGGCATCCCGCTGGGCGTGGCGGTGGTCGTCACGTCTCCCGACGGGCTGCGCCCCAACCGCGCAGTGCACACGATTCTGGGCTGGATCGTCAACATCGGCCGTTCCATCCCCTTCATCATCCTGCTGGTGGCCATCATCCCGTTCACCCGCCTGATCGTGGGAACGTCGCTGGGCGTGCCCGGCGCCATCGTGCCGTTGGTGGTTTCCGCCGCTCCCTTCGTGGGGCGCATGGTCGAGCAGAGCCTGCTCGAGGTGGATGCGAGCCTGGTGGAGGCGGCCGAGAGCTTCGGTGCCAACATGTGGCAGATCGTGACCAAGGTGCTGGTGCGCGAATCGCTGCCGTCGCTGATCCGCGGCGTGGCCATCACGTTCATCGCCGTGTTCGGCTACTCCGCGATGGCCGGCATGGTGGGTGCGGGCGGCCTGGGCGACATCGCCATCCGCTACGGCTACCAGCGCTACCAGGGCGATGTGATGATCGCCACCATCGTGATTCTGGTGGTGCTCGTGCAGATCGTGCAGAGCCTGGGCGATTTGGCTGCGCACAAGCTGGACAAGAGAAACAGGTAGTTCTACGGCTGCCGGGGAGGGCGGCCGACACAAGGGACAGATGCGAGAAATCGCACGATTGAAAGGACCAAGACCATGCAACAGTCGAAGAAGAACAAGGTAGTGCAGGTAGTGGCACTGGCCGTCGTGGCAGGCGTGCTGGCGTTCGTGCTCGCCGGATGCGGCGGGTCGGGCTCCGACTCCCAGTCATCGGGTTCGGGCGGTGACGACACCACGATAGTGATCGCCGCGTCGCCCACGCCCCATGCGCAGATCCTGAAAGACGCCGTGGCCCCGCTGCTCGAGAAGGAGGGCTACAAGCTGGACGTCAAGGAGTACTCCGACTACGTCCTGCCCAACACGGCCACCGAGGAAGGCGAGGTCGACGCGAACTTCTTCCAGCACGTTCCGTACCTGGACGACTTCAACAAGGAGCAGGGCACGCACCTGGTCAACGTCGCGGGCGTGCACATCGAGCCCATGAGGGTGTATGCCGGCAAGACCGATGCGCTGGACAAGCTGGCGGACGGCGCCACCGTGGCCGTTCCCAACGACGCGACCAACGAGGCCCGTGCGCTGCTGCTGCTGCAGGAGGCCGGCCTGATCAAGCTGTCCGACCCCAATGACCTTGCAGCGACCCCGAAGGACATCACCGACAACCCCAAGAACCTGCAGTTCAAGGAAGTCGAGGCCGCCAACGTGCCCAACGTGCTTCCCGACGTCGACATCGCCGTGATCAACACGAACTACGCCCTGGAGGCCGACCTCGACGAGAAGCTGATCCTGCACACCGAATCGGGCGATTCGCCTTACGTCAACGTGCTCGTGGTCAAGGAGGGCAACGAGAGCCTGCCCAAGATCCAGGCGCTGGTGAAGGCTGTCACGTCCAAGGACGTGGCGGACTACATCGACAAGTCCTACGACGGTGCGGTGGTCTCCGTCAACTAGCAACGTGCAAGGCGCGGCCCGGCCGTGCATCCAAGCGCACAAGGGCGGTGCGGGATCGGTTCCCGTGCCGCCCTTTGATTTATGTTTGTGCTTTGGGAGCTTCTGCGCAGCCTGCGAAAACCGCGCCGGTCCAGGCGGGCGTTGTATAATTCCCCCGATGCAATCTCGCCCCTTGTTTTCGGGAAGGACGATCCGATGACGCCCGATCAGGAATACGTTCTCAAGACGGTGAAGAGCCGCGACGTCCATTTCGTCAGGTTCTGGTTCACCGACGTGCTGGGCCGCATGAAGTCGTTCGCGGTCAGCCCCAACGAGCTGGTGCACGCCTTCGAGGAGGGCATCGGCTTCGACGGCAGCAGCGTCGACGGGTTCGCCGGGTCCCAGGTGTGCGACATGCTGGCGTTTCCCGAGGCGGCCACGTTCCAGGTGCTGCCCTGGCGCCCGGACTCCGATGCGGTCGCGCGCATGTTCTGCACCATCAAGACGCCCCAAGGCGAGCTGTTCGAGAGCGACCCCCGCCGGATCCTGGCGCGCGCCATGGACCGCGCGGCGCAGGCGGGCTACGAGTTCAACCTGGGACCCGAGGTGGAGTACTTCTACTTCCGCGACAGCGGGGTGGGCCCCGACGGCAAGCCGGTGCTGCTCGACAAGGGCGGCTACTTCGACCTGACCAGCCTGGATTCGGCCAGCGACCTGCGCCGCGACACCGTGCTCACACTGGAGAAGATGGGCATCCCGGTAGAGTACAGCCACCACGAAAGCGGTCCCAGCCAGCACGAGGTGGACCTGCGCTTCTCCGACGCGATGAGCATGGCCGACGCGGTGATGACCTACAAGATGGTCGTCAAGGAGGTGGCGGCCTCGCACGGCGTGTTCGCCAGCTTCATGCCCATGCCGCGCAGCGACACGCCCGGCAGCGGCATGCACCTGCATATGAGCCTGTTCGACGAAGAGGGGCGCAACGCGTTTTTCGACCCGGCGGCCGCGGACGCCATGTACCTGTCCGACGTGGCGCGCCACTTCATCGCCGGCGTGCTGCACTTCGCACCCGAGTACTGCCTGATCACCAACCAGTTCGTGAACTCCTACAAGCGCCTGGCGCATCCGTCCACTCCGCATTTCGTCGGATGGGGGCAGACGTCGCGCAGCACCATCGTGCGCGTGCCGGGGCACAAGCCCACCAAGGAGCTGGGGTGCCGCATCGTGTTGCGCAGCCCCGACCCCGCATGCAACCCCTACCTGGCCTGCGCGGCCGTGCTGTCCGCGGGCCTCGAGGGCATCAAGCAGCAGATGGACCCGGGCGAGCCCTGCGATGGCGACGCCTGCGGCTTTTCCCTGCTCCCCGAGACGCTGGGGGAGGCGCTGGGCCTGTTCGAGTCGAGCGAGCTCATGCGCGACGTGCTGGGGGCGCACGTCCACCGCTACCTGATCGAGCAGAAGCGTGCCGAGTGGCGCGAGTTCCTGGCCGGCGTCACCGACTGGGAAATCGAGCGTTACCTGGAAGTGCTCTAGGACGGCAGGTCGATCGCATGGGCAAGACACGGGTCATATTCGTCGCCGACAGCTTGGACAACGCCTACCAGCTGCAGCACGTGCTTTCGTCGATGAACGCCGACGTGGCGGCGGGCTCGAGCCTGCAGTTCGACCGCCTTCTGTCGTCTGCCTCCGATTGCGACCTGGTGGTCTACGAGCTGTCGACCCTCGAGCACGGCGACGCATCCGCCGTGCGCCGCAGGGTGCTCGACGCGGGGGAGGCCGCCTTGCTGTTCATCGTCAAAGAGGAGCTGCTTGCCGCCTTCGCGTGCCCCCAGTCGCCCACCTGCGACTTCGTGGTCTCGGGGGCGTCCGAGGCCGAATTCGAGGCCCGCATCCGCATGCTGCTGGGATCGTGCGACGAATCGTCGCCCAGCGAGATCATCCACGTGGACGGCATGACGCTCAACCTGGCCACTTACCAGGTCAACGTCAACGACGAGCCGGTGGACTTCACCTACCTGGAATACGCCCTGCTCGCGTTTCTGGTCACCCATGCGGGGCGCACCTATTCGCGCGACGCGTTGCTGCGCCACGTGTGGGGCTTCGACTACTACGGCGGCAGCCGCACCGTCGACGTGCACGTGCGGCGCGTGCGCGCCAAGCTCGGGCCCGATTTGGCCAACCACCTCGAGACCGTGCGCGGTGTCGGCTACCTGTGGGACTAGGCTCCCGCGTCCGTGTGCTCGGGTATACTGCTTGGGTAGTGCTCCCCGATACCGAAAGAGGCACCCATGCCCAAGACAATAGCCGTCATCGACGGAAACTCCCTGATGCATCGCGCGTTCCATGCCGTGCCGCCCACGATGAACGCGCCGGACGGCACGCCCACCAACGCGGTGTTCGGGTTCTTGTCGATGCTGCTCAAGTT
>CACXFZ010000013.1 GCA_902767025.1 uncultured Coriobacteriaceae bacterium | reverse complement strand
GGCCCAAGTGGACTTGAACCACCGGCCTCACGCTTATCAGGCGTGCGCTCTAACCAGCTGAGCTATGGGCCCGAAAAAAACGCGCTCGACTACTTTAGCGTTTCATCCAATGGTGTGCAAGAGCATTTCTGCTAGTATGAAGAAAAATTGTTCAAACGGGATGAAAGGACCGGGATGGTCGAGGTTGTACCCTTCACGCTCGTGATGACCCAGGCTCCGGGGCCCTGCATCCTGGTGCTGTGTCCCGCCGAAGACTACGAGCGACATGACACCTGCCGCATCGTGCCCATATGGATGGGTGCCGCCGACGCCGCGCAGCTGGGACTGGCCATCGAAGGCAAGCGGCTGCAGCGCCCCATGACCCACGACCTGTTCCTGGACGCGCTGACGAACCTGGACGCCCACGTGGACCACGTGCTGATCACGCGCGTCGAGGGCAAGATCTTCCACTCGAACATCGTGTTGCGCGCCGGCGAGCGCACCATCACGCTCGATGCGCGGCCCAGCGATTCCGTGTCGCTGGCGGTTCGCCAGGGCTCCCCCATCTACATGGAGGACGAGGTCCTGAAGCGCGCAAGCTACCCGTTCGTGTTCAAGCGCGAGAAGGACGACGAAGAAGAGCTCGCCGAATTCCACTCGTTCATCGAGTCTCTCGACCCCGACGACTTCAAGGACTAACGCCCCCGACCCCCTCCGCAAGGAACAGCCCTTTTCTCACGCAAAAGCGGGGCCGCCTGGGCAGCCCCGCTCGTGTTCGCGTCAAGCAACCGCTTGTGGCAGCTGCGCTATTCGTCGACGTCGACTTCCTCGTCGCCTTCGGTCGCGCCCACGCGCTTGCGCTTCTTGGTGGTGGCGTCGGCCGCGATGCCGCAGGCGGTGACCTTGTCCTTGCCGGTGACGTTCATGACCTTGACGCCCTGCGTGGCGCGGCCCAGCTTGCTGATGCCCTTCACCGGGGTGCGCACGACCACGCCGTCCTCGGAGATGATGATCAGCTGCTCGTCTTCGGTGACCACCTTCATCGCGGCCAGGCGGCCCTTCTTCTCGGTCATCTTGATCGTGTAGACGCCCTTGCCGCCGCGGTGCTGCACGGGGTACTCGCCGATGGTGGTGCGCTTGCCGTAGCCGTTTTCGGTGATGACGAACAGGTCGCTTTCCTCGGTGACCACGGAGATGTCGAGCATGCGCTGCCCGTCAGGAATTTCCATGCCGCGCACGCCCATCGTGTCGCGCCCCATCGCGCGCGCTTCGCTTTCGGGCCACACGATGGCCTTGCCCTCGCTGGACACCATGGCCACATGCTGGCCTTCGGCGATGCGCTTGACGTTGATGAGCTCGTCGCCGTCCTTCAGGCTGATGGCGATCAGGCCATCGCGGCGCGTGCGGTCGTAGAGGCTCATGCTGGTCTTCTTGCACATGCCCTGCGCGGTGCCGAAGATCAGGTACTCGTCTTCGGGGAATTCCTTGGTCGCGATGACGGCCGCCACCTTTTCACCCTGCGCCTTGTCCAGCTGCAGCAGGTTGACGATGGCCGTGCCGCGCGCGTGGCGACCCGCCTCGGGGATCTCGTAGACCTTCAGGCGGTAGACCTTGCCCTTGGTGGTGAAGAACAGCATGTAGTTGTGCGTGCTGGCGATGAACAGGTGCTCGACGAAGTCGTTCTCTTTGAGGTTCACTCCCTGCATGCCCTTGCCGCCGCGCTTCTGCTGGCGGTAGGTGGTAAGCGGCAGGCGCTTGACGTAACCGGCGTTGGTGACGGGGACCACCATGTCCTCGTCGGCGATCAGGTCCTCAACGTTGATGTCCTTGGCCTGGGCGGCGTGGATCTTGGTGCGGCGCTTGGTGTTGAAGCGCTCCTTGATCTCGGTCAGCTCCTCCTTGATGATCTGCTTGACCAGGTTCTCGTCCTTGAGCACGCGCTTGTAGTAGTCGATGCGCTCTTCGAGTTCCTTCAGCTCGGTCTGCAGCTTGTCGTATTCCAGGCCGACCAGCCGGCGCAGGCGCATCTCGAGGATGGCGTTGGCCTGGACCTCGGAGAGCTTGAACGCCTTCATCAGGCGGTCGCGGGCCTCTTCGTCGGTCTCCGACGAGCGGATGATGTGGATGACCTCGTCGATGGTGTCCAGCGCGATGAGCAGGCCGCGG
>CACXFZ010000012.1 GCA_902767025.1 uncultured Coriobacteriaceae bacterium | reverse complement strand
GCCGAGCCCGGCATGCGGCCGTTGCGCGCCAGGTTGTAGAAGAACATGAAGCCCGAGTAGAAGTAGACGCCCTCCAGGATGTAGTTGGCCATGAGCACCTTCAGAAACGTCACGGGCCTGCGGTCGTTGAGGAAGTCGTTGTACAGGTTGCCGATGAAGGTGTTGCGCGTAAGCAGATGCTCGTCGGTCTTCCACTGGAACAGGATGTCGTTGCGCTCCTCGGGCGAGCAGATGGTGTCGAGCATGTACGAGTAGCTCTGCGAGTGGATGCCCTCCTGGAAGGTCTGAATATGAAGGCAGAGGTTCACTTCGTTGGCGGAGATGTACTCGGCGATGTTGGGCAGGTTGGCCGTCTGGATGGAGTCCAGGAACACCAGAAACGACAGGATCTTGTCGTAGGCGGTGCGCTCGGGCGCGGGCAGGTTCGGGTAGTCCTTCACGTCCTGCGACAGGTTGATTTCCTCGGGGATCCAGAAGTTGTTCATGGCCTGGCGGTACCAGTCGCTCACCCACGGGTAGCGCATGTTGTTGAAGTCGTTGAGATTGGTGGTGTTGCCGCCGATCATGCGGCGGTCGAGCACCTCGGTATCGCCATCCGGGTTGAACAGCGGGTTGCGCGTAAGCTCCTTGTTCAGATCGATCGTCATCGTCGTCTCCTCTCCTATTCGACAGGCACGTCTCAGTGTACTCCGAAAAACGGTGTCGCCCTAGGTCCAGCCAAGTCAGCGGGGGCGCCCGGCTCCCGCCCTAGGTCCAGCACAGCCAGCGAGGGAAGCCCCAGTGGCTCAGGTTCCCGCGCTCTGAGCGCCAAGCGCGCCTTGCACGCGCCGAGCGCCCTGGCTGGCGGGAAGATGGACCGCGCGGGCTTTCCGCGGCATCGGCCGTTGCGCCATTCGCCAGAACGGCGGGACCTACGAAGCGCAGGATTCGCACTCCTCCACTTCCAGCGACTTGCTGCGCACGTAGTAGATGGTCTTGACGCCCTGCTCCCACGCGTGCAGGAACAGGTCGAGCACTTGGCGCATCGAGAAGTCGTTGGTGATGTAGAGGTTCATCGACTGAGCCTGGTCGACGTGGCGCTGACGCACGCCGGACGCGCGCACGCTCCATTCCTGGTCGATGTCGTGCGCGGGCTTGTAGAGCCAGTAGGTCGCCGGCGACAGGTCGGGTGCCACGCGCGGCAGCATGGCCCCCTTCTTCTCCTCCAGGAAGAAGCGGCGCATGACCGGGTCAACGCCCGGCGTGGTACCGGCCAGAATCGACGTGGACGACGTGGGCGCGATGGCCAGCAGGTAGGCGTTGCGCATGCCGGCCGCAGCCTTGGCTCGCACGGCCTGCCATTCTGGCGAGGTGTAGCCGCGCTTGTCGAAGTAGGCGCCCATCTGCCAGTCGCTGCCCTCGAAGTGGGCGTAGGAGCCCTTTTCGGCAGCCAGGTCGGCCGAGGCCTCCACGGCGAAGCGGTTGATGCGCTCGAAGACGCGGTCGACGAACTGCAGGTGCTCTTCGCTCTCCCATTCGATGTCGGCCTTGGCCAGCATGTGGTGGTAGCCCGACACGCCCAGGCCGATGGAGCGGAACGTGCGGTTGGTGATGCGCGCGTACTCGAGCGCGTAGAAGTTCATGTCGATGACGTTGTCGAGCGCGCGCACGGCGGTGCGCACCACTTCGCGCATGACGTCGTCGTCTTCGACGGGCAGATGGCCCAGCGACAGGCTGGCCAGGTTGCACACGACGAAGTCGCCGGGGCGCGTGGTGGTGACCACGACGGTGTCTCCCCCGTTGGTGACCACCTCGGTGGACACGGTCTGGATGGGGGCCATGTTCTGGGCGATTTCGGTGCACAGGTTCGAGCAGTAGATCATTCCGCGGTGCGCGTTGGGGTTGGCGCGGTTGACCGTGTCGCGGTTGAACGTGAACGGCGTGCCGGTTTCCACGGCGCTCTTGAGCACCAGCCGGACGACCTCCTTGACCGTCATCGTGCGCTTGGCGATGCGGGGGTCGGCCACGCAATCCAGGTAGCGCTTCTCCCACTCCTCGCCGTAGTAGTCCTCGAGCGAATAGCCCTTCACAGCCAGGATGTCATGCGGGCACATCATGTGCCAGTCGGCATTGATGTCGTCCTTGGCCAGGCGCCAGAACAGGTCGGGGTAGCACACGGCAGGAAACACGTCGTGGGCCTTCATGCGG
>CACXFZ010000011.1 GCA_902767025.1 uncultured Coriobacteriaceae bacterium | reverse complement strand
TTTTGGCGTTCGTGTGATTGAGAAGAGCCGTTCGACCCTTTCGAACGTCAAGGTGAACAAGCCCTTCGAACAAGGCTTCAGCGTCTCGGGGGCATCGTCGGAACTGGTGGTCGAGAACTCTTCGGTTGTCGGCAGCGTCGGTGCCGGTATGTATGCCGACACGAACGGCGTGCTGCGTGCGACGAGTACATCGATTTCCGGGTGCAAGGTAGGCGCGTCTCTTTCGGGGGCGGGCGCCGGCACGGCGATCAGGAGCTGCATCATTTCCGACAGCAAGGAAAACGGCCTTCAGGTAATTAGCAAGTCGGGTGCGCTCACGCTTGCCGACAACAAGATTGAGCGTGCAGGCGGGCACGGCATCTACATCGCAAACGAGACGAGCGGATCGCTCATCACCGCTTCGGGCAATACCATTACCTCGCCCGGCACGGGCAAATCGGGTGTTTCGGTTTCGGCCAACAGCAACGCCAAGATTACCGGCAACAGCATTTCGGGCCTCAGCTCGACTGGCTTCGGAATCATCGGCAGCGGTACGTCCAAGTTGGATTGCCAGAACAACACGATAACGGGAGACGTTGGCAAGAAGACGCCCAAGTACGGCGTGCTGCTTACCGATTGCGCCACTGGCTGCACGGTCAAAGGGAACAAGATCACTGCCACGTATGGGCCTGGCGTGGCGATTACGAGGACGAACAATTGCAAGGTGACGAACAACACCATCAAGGACACGTACGACAACGGCATTCAGGTGACCGATGCGTCCAACGTGACGGTGGCAAACAATTCTTCCGTGAGCAAGCACAACGTCAACTTCGACATTCGCGTGAACAAGGGAGTTAAGTCCTCGAAGGTCGAGAACAACACGATTGGCGGCCGCGGGGTCAGCGTTGATCGCGCCTCGAACGCAACAAACGTGAACAACAAGGCAGCTTCGGGCGGCAACTCTTCGGGTGGAAGCTCCTCGGGCGGCAACTCCTCGGGCGGCAATGCCAACGCGGGCGGGAAATCCCGCATTACCTGGTCGCGACTGTCCGGAGGTGACGCCTACGCCACTATGCAGGCAGTGGTGATGAAAGGGTTTTCCAAGGCCGATACCGTCGTAGTCGCGACGTTCAGTGGGTATTGGGATGCCCTGTCGGCCAGTGCTTTGGCGGGCAAGCACAATGCCCCCATCCTGCTTACCGATCCGAACTCGCTTTCGGCCACAACCCGTTCCGAGATCAATCGCCTGGGCGCGAAGACGGTTTATATTGCCGGCGGATCCGCAGTTGTTTCCGAGGCCGTCAAGAAGCAGATACAGGCGCTGCCAAGCGTCAAGTCGGTGAAGCGCGTATCGGGTGGCGATGCCCAGGCCACGGCGAATGCGATTGCCGCCGAAGTAGGGAAGAGCGTCACGGGCATCGGCATCGTAGCCACGAGCAACGGCTATTGGGATGCCTTGGCGGCAAGCCCGTACGCATACGCCTACAAGGCCCCTGTGTTCCTAACCGACCCTACCGGAACCATTAGGGACGATGTCGTGAAGGCCATGAAGCAGGCGGGAGTAAAGAAGGCCATCATCGCAGGTGGCGCGGCGGCTGTGAATGGGACGACTGTGAACAAGCTCAAGGCTGCGGGCATATCCGTTGAGAGGAAATACGGCGATGATGCGGTAGCGACTTCTGCGGCGTTTGCCCAATGGGCCATCAAGCAGGGGATGAAGGCGGACAAGATGGGCGTGGCGACCACGGGCGGTTTCTACGACGCCCTGACCGGATCGGCACTCTGCGGGAAGAACAACAGCGTCTTGGTGCTGGCCAGTCCTGACAGCTCTGCGGGGGCGACTACCGTAATCAAAGCGAACAAGAGCAAAATGACGACAGGATACGTCTTTGGCGGAAAGGCCGCCGTGTCCGACAAGATACTCAACGAGATCAATCTGGCAAGCAAGTAGCGATGCCTGCCAGCGCGTGTCTTTGATCTTTGGATGGAGGGGCCCTGCAGCCCCTCCGCCTTTGTATGCTTCCCTCGTACTGCGGCTGTTTTGGCTGGTATTTGGGGTATGATTGAGCCGCGAAAACCGCACACTGGCGCACCCCTTTTTAGCGATGGAGGTCTACATGAAGGGCATTGTCCTTGCAGGAGGATCGGGAACGCGGCTGTACCCGCTCACAACGGTAACCTCGAAGCAGCTGCTGCCCGTATACGACAAGCCGATGGTGTATTACCCCTTGTCGACACTGATGCTTGCAGGCATTCGCGAGGTGCTTATCATCTCTACGCCACAAGACCTTCCCAACTTCAGGGATCTTCTAGGCGATGGGTCTCAGTTTGGCCTGAAGCTCAGCTATGCCGAGCAGCCTGTGCCCAACGGACTTGCGCAGGCGTTCGTGATAGGCGAGAGCTTCATCGACGGCGATGCGTGCGCTTTGGTGTTGGGCGACAACATCTTCTACGGAAACGGTTTGGGGCGCCATCTCATCCAGGCGTGCGAAAACGAGCACGGGGCAACTGTGTTCGGGTATTACGTGGAAGATCCCGAACGGTTCGGCGTGGTGGAATTCGACCAGGATGGGAAAGTGATGTCCATCGAGGAGAAGCCAGAAGACCCAAAGTCGAACTATGCGGTTACGGGTTTGTATTTCTACGACAACCGCGTGTGCGAGTTTGCAAAGCAGGTGCAGCCTTCCGAGCGAGGAGAGTACGAAATCACCACGTTGAACCAGATGTACCTCGAAGACGGGTCTCTGAACGTGGTTCTGCTCGGCAGGGGCTATTCCTGGTTCGACACTGGCACGATGGACTCCCTGTTCCATGCTGCGGAGTTGGTGCGCGTCGTCGAGAACTCCCAACATGTGCAGATTGCCTCCATTGAGGAAATAGCCTATCGGCAGGGTTGGATAAGCCACGAAACGCTGGCAGAGTCAGCCTCTCTGTACGGGAAGTCGGCATATGGGGCGTATCTCAAGCGCGTTGCCGATGGTGACATCTACTATCCCTCTAAGGACGATTAGCATGACGAAGACATACATGGTTACCGGCGGCGCCGGGTTTATCGGGTCGAATTTCGTGCTCTACATGCTGGGCAAGCACGAAGACATCCAGATTGTGAATGTCGACAAGCTCACGTATGCGGGTAATCTCGAGAACCTCAAGTCGATCGAAGGGGATTCCCGGCACGTGTTCCGGCAAGTGGACATATGCGATCGCCGGTCTGTCGGCGACCTGTTCCGGGAATTCGACTTCGATTGCGTGGTGAACTTCGCGGCCGAATCGCATGTGGATCGCTCGATCGAGAATCCCGCAGTGTTCGCCGACACCAATGTGCTGGGGACGGTTGCATTGCTCAACGCCGCTCGCGATGCCTGGGATGACGGGTCGGGTGGGTTTGGCGACCATGTGTACCTTCAGGTTTCGACAGACGAAGTGTACGGGTCGCTTTCCCTCGACGAGCCCGATACGTTTTTCCATGAGACAACCCCGCTCAACCCGCACAGTCCCTATTCTGCGAGCAAGGCTGCAGCGGATATGTTCGTGCTGGCCTATGCCGACACGTACGGCCTGCCGGTGAACATCACGCGCTGCTCCAACAATTACGGGCCGTACCAGTTCCCCGAAAAACTCATACCGCTCATGGTGAAAAACGCCCTTGCGCACCAGTCTCTTCCCGTGTATGGCGATGGCAAGAACGTTCGCGATTGGCTGTATGTGGAAGACCACTGCAAGGCGATTGACATGGTGCTCGAGGGGGCGAAGCGCGGGCAGGTTTACAACATCGGTGGGCACAACGAGCGCGACAACAACTACATCGTGCGCAAGATCATCGAAGAGACGTGCGCCGCAGTGGGAGACGATGCCATCACCGAAGCGCTGATAACGTACGTCGAGGACCGGAAGGGGCACGACAGAAGGTACGGCATCGCCCCTGACAAGATCAAGGAAGATTTGGGATGGTATCCCGAAACCACGTTCGAGGTTGGCATCGTCAAGACGATCCGCTGGTATCTGGACAACCAGGAGTGGGTTGATCACGTGACGTCAGGCGACTATCAGACCTACTATCAGAGGATGTACGGCAGCCGAGCCCAAGCGTAGGCTCTGCGTTTACTGCGGTCGCGCGGGCTGGTGGGTTACTGCCAGCCCGCTGCCTTTTCCGCAGTTGGGGTTTGGTCCAAAGCCAGCTCTGTGCTGGAGTCGGGTGCCGTCGTCACCGTATAGGTGAACACGGCCTTCTGGCCTGCGTCTATCTGGATGGCTCCGTACCAAACGTTCAATCCCATGTGGGTGGCTTCGTTCATCGACGCCGACGACAGCATGCCGTTGAATCCGTAGCGCGTCCGCCCGAGAGGCGTGAAATACGCGTCTGCCTTCATGTCCGTGATGGTGCCACCTGCGGGTGCATAGAAGAACACCCAGTCGAGCATGTCGCCGGGGCTTCTCTTGCGCCAATTCGAGCCGGCAACATAGGTCGGAAGGGTTTCTGCTTCGGTGGGGGTGAGATGATTCTCGATTGCCGTGGTGACCGTATAGCTTGTAGTGCCATCGGCGTTCTTGACGGGCTTTCCGATGAGCGTGTTCAGGCTCAAGTACCACGAAATCTTGGACCACGTGTCGTCGCTCACGTACACGCCAAGCACGGGGTTCGCTGGGTCGTACGAGACGGTTCCACTGTAGCCGAGCGTGTCCATGGCAAATTCTAGCTCGGTGTTCGGGAACCATGCCTGAAGGTTCCTGGTGTTCGAGGCATGCCACAATGCCTGCAGCAGTCCGGTGGCGTTCTTGGCGTTGATGTTCGCAATCAGGGAATCGAAGCACAGGGTTGCCACTTCGGAGAAGAAGGCATCTTGCTCCTCGGGGGTTTTGGTGAAGTAGATGTCGTTGAGCAGCAGGCGCACGACGTTGCTCGAGGAGACGACCGTGTTATCGCTCGTGGTTACCGACCCCGTTACGCTCAGCAGGTCCTGGAGAAACAGCGGGTCTATGGCTATGACGCCTTCCGTTTCGCCGTGCTCGCGATACGTGCGCAGCCAGCTGAAGCTTTCGGCAAAGCGGGGGAATTGCGGGTTCACTGCCGTTTCGGCTGGTACGTTCACCACGCGCCTGCCGAACAGCACGTACTCTTCATCGGTAAGGCCCGGGGCAATGGTGGTGGTATCTTCGTCTTCGATGTCTGTGGGGACGTAGCGAGGAGTGTCCTTGAGGGCTAGGAAGTCGTGCGTGCTCATGGCACCGTTGTCGATGGTGAGAACGCCGTACGAGCCTGGGAGGCCTCCAATGGACCTGATTTCCGCATTGCTCAGCGCCACCAGCAGATAGTTGCGCGGTGAGCCATCTGCCCCCAGCAGCCAGGGAACCTGGGGGGCGAGGTTCGGACTTGCTGACGTAAGTGCGTCCAGGCCGCGGAAGACGCCGTGCGCCTGCCTGCGAATATCATTGACAATAGGCACGAGGGCACTGTCAACAGATAAAACCTGATCGGAGCACGCATGAATGCTTTCCGCATTCAAGGAGAGCGTCTCTAGCGCGGATTGGACGGCCGGAGCGTTGATGCGGCTGCCTTCCACCAAAAACGGACCCGTGTTCTTGGTTGTCATGTCGGTCGTCAGGGGAAGGACTACGTTGCTGCATAGGCGGTCGGCCGAATCAATAAGCGAGGTAACGGTTTTGAAGTCGTTCCCTATGAATGGAAGCATGCTGGCAAGCTTCCATTGAGGCATCCTTGCCTGGGCGTTCACGTCCTGCATCGTCTTTGCCAGATCCGTGGCTGCTGCTTGCGCTGTTGCCGGGTCGCCCGCAAACAGCTCTTTCTGCAATGTGGATACTTGAGATTTCAGGTCGTTGACGTGAGTGGCCATAAGCCCGCCGCTCACTCCAAGGGATATGATGAACAGGATGAGCAAGGCCAGGATGGCGCACACGACCTTGCGCGCTGCGCTCGTGCGTTTCTTCGAGGGATGGGCGTAGCGTACCCGGCTGTATCGATGTGCATCGGTTGGCGTGCCCATGCCGGGCTGCCAGTCCGGATGTATTTGGGATTGCCAGTCCTGATCGATTTGGTTGTGCCAGTCCTGATCGATGCGAGGCTGCCAGTCCTGGTCATACAGATACCCCGTGGGAACCTCTGGTGAATCGGATGGATTCGGGGTGCTGGCCTGGGGTTCCAAACTGCCTTGTTGTCCGGAATGGCCGGCATGCTTGCCGCGCGGTGCATCTGTCGGCATGGGTGTCACCCTTCCTGGATTTGTTCATGCTGATGTGGATCGATACTACCACATTGGGTGTGCGTCTGCTTCTGGGGCGGGCATCGTCGGTGACGAGGGGCTAACCTTGCATCACCATTGAGATGGGCTGGTCGGAAGGAAGCCTTTCTTGTCAGCGCTTGCTGTCCGCGTAGGCTCGCGACCTGTTTGGCGCTTGGGATGGCGAACGGAGTACGAAAGGCAACAGGCAGCTTTCATGTTGGTGGAGGCTCAGATACGCGAGCAAGCATGCAAGCGTGTTAGAATCCGTTGCATGGATACAAGCAAAACCATAGGCATTCTGGGTGCTGGCACGTGGGGCACGGCGCTGGCGCGCTTGTTGGCCAACTACGGCAACAGCGTGGTGGTGTGGTCGGCCCTGCCCGACGAGGTCGAGCATCTTAACACGACCCACGTGCACCGCAACCTGCCCGGAATCGACATCCCCGAAAGCATCGAGTTCACTACCGACATGGCGCGCGCAGCCGCGAACCGCGACATCGTGGTGTTTGCCACGCCGTCGCCCTACATCCGCGCAACGGCCGCTGCGGCGCGCGAGCATATGCCCGATGGGCAGGTGGTGGTCACCGTGTCGAAGGGCATCGAGGCGCACACGTTGTACACGATGTCCGACGTGGTGGCAGACGAGCTCAAAAAGGACGGCAAGCACGACCACATCCGCATGGTGGCGCTGTCTGGGCCCACGCATGCCGAAGAGGTGGGGCGCGACATGCCTTCGGCAATCGTCAGTGCCTGTACCGATCTTGCCACGGCCGAACTGGTGCAGGACGTGTTCATGGGTCCAACCCTGCGCGTGTACACCAACACTGACGTGCTGGGCGTGGAGCTGTGTGCCGCATTGAAGAACGCCATCGCGCTGGCAAGCGGCATTTCTGCAGGCCTTGGCTTTGGCGACAACGCCCGTGCCGCACTGATCACCCGCGGCATGGAGGAAATCAAGCGGCTGGGCCTTGCCCGCGGCTGCCAGGAGCGCACGTTCGACGGACTGGCCGGTATTGGCGACTTGGTGGTGACGGCCACCAGCATGCACAGCCGCAACAACCGCGCCGGCATGTTGATGGGGCAGGGTAGAAGCGCCGAAGAGGCCAAGGCCGAAGTGGGTATGGTCGTGGAGGGCATCAACGTGCTGCCTGCGGCGCTGGAGATGGCCGCGCTGTACGGCGTGGAGATGCCCATCGTGCAGGCCGTGGATGCGGTGGTCAACCGCGGGGCCGACCCCGCCGAAGTGGTGGCGGAGCTGATGACCCGCGACAAGAAGGCGGAGCTGCCGCACACGTCTCCTCGAGAATTCTCCGAAGAGGTTTAGGAGGACGTTCTGCGGATGGGTCGCGTCATAACTTACGGAACGTATGACCTGCTGCACTATGGGCACATCAGTCTGCTCCAGCGCGCCAAAGCACTGGGTGACTACCTGGTGGTGGCATTGTCCACTGACGAGTTCAGCTGGAACGAAAAGCAGAAGAAATGCTACTTCACCTATGAACAGCGCAAGGCCCTGCTGGAATCCATACGCTACGTCGATCTGGTCATCCCCGAGGAAAGCTGGGACCAGAAGCGCGGCGACGTGCACGAGCACCACATCGACACGTTCGTGATCGGCGACGACTGGGCCGGCGAGTTCGACTTCCTGAAAGACGAAGGCGTAGAGGTCGTGTACCTGCCGCGCACGCCCGAGGTTTCTGGTATCCAGGTTAAAAAGGATTTTAATGCTGGAGCGGGCAGTATATTGGTGACAGCTGTAGCCGGTGCTGCTTTGTCGCATATAGGCTGGTTCACTCAATAGGAATAATACAGAGGCCGATGCGGATAGCGTCTTGGGCGACGTCATCCTTGCTGCATCGTACCCTTCAGCCAAGCAATATGGACACTGGGTACGCATAGATACCTATCGCGTCGGTTACATTCACGACCAGCTGGACGAACCCTTAGGCAATAGCGTTGGGTTTGCGCTTTACTGCAGGCCCTGTCCAACAAGTTTGCCAGCTTGTGAGTGTTGTATCTATTGCTACACAGTTGGTCAACATACGGTATACTTGGTTTCTAAACGAAGACGACCTAGCGAAACACCAGGTAGCAGCAATTTCGATGAAGCTTCAAATGCACATCATTCTGGGCAGGACCACTTTCTGCGACTGCGGCGCATTCTTCACACATTCGAGGGAATGCGTAACGATCGATGTGAGTCTGTTCGCGGATCTGATTCAGGCGAAGGCAGGCTAGGATTTCATGGCCGAAACTGCAACAGTTGATTGCGATGAGACGGTCACGGTGAGTGCTGCTATCGGAAGTGGGTCTTCTGGTCTTCGGAGTGAGACTATGCTTGGGATAACGGGGAAGCAGCCTGAGGGTGAAAAAGAGGTCAATGAGTTATTCGTGGATGCGTCAACCACTCAATCGGCCTATCCAAAAAAGCCTCTGGGCTATCGCGTCATCAAACGCGCGTTCGATATCGTTTTCAGTAGCGCCGTGATTTTAATCGGTGCGATTCCTGGTGCCATCCTCTCTGTAGCGGTGGCGGTCGACACCAAAGGCACCCCGTTTTATTCACAGGAGCGCATAGGAAGGGGCGGTAAGCCGTTCAAGATGTACAAGTTCCGCACCATGGTGGCCGACTCTGACGACGTGGAAAAGTATCTGGACCCTGAGCAGCTGGAACGTTGGCATTTCGAACGGAAGGTCGATAACGATCCGCGAATCACGTCTCTGGGTCGCAAGTTGCGGCGTCTGTCCGTAGATGAGTTTCCTCAGTTTATTAACGTATGGCTGGGTCAGATTAGCACCATAGGACCGCGTGTAATCACAGCCGAGGAGATGGAGCACTTCGGTGAAGACAAGGCAAAGCTACTGAGCGTGCCGCCAGGAATCACGGGCCTGTGGCAGACAGGACCGAGGAACCAAGTTTCTTTTGATGACGGAACTAGGCAACAACTGGAGTTGTTATACGTCGATAATGCGAGCATCGAGCTTGATGCGAAAATCTTCTTCACGACTTTTCCGACCATGATAAAAGGAACAGGAAAATAAGGACAATGTGATGGAATCTGATTCCCAGCTGAACGCTGCTATTCTTATTGCCGCTCATAAGCCGTACTGGATGCCAGAGGATCCGTTGTATTTACCCGTGCAGGTAGGTGCCGCTAATTCAGAAAGTGTGCTTAGTGGGTATCAACGTGATGATGAAGGCGATAATATTTCTTCCTGAAATCCGCATTACTGCGAACTAACAGCGCTTTATTGGGGC
>CACXFZ010000010.1 GCA_902767025.1 uncultured Coriobacteriaceae bacterium | reverse complement strand
CGCCCAGACCGCCGGCAATCGCCCCGCCCCCTGCGACCAGAGAGAATCTTGGGAGAAATCGGATTTCATGAATCGCGTTTTCATCCAGGAATTCCGAATCGGACCAAGAGAATGCGGGCGCAACGCGGGCGACACGCTACAATCTGACGACAACCGAACCGAAAGGATTGCATGGACATCTCTCTGGAACACGCATACGAATTGCGCATCTGCGATTTCGACCGATACGGGCGCATCCAGCCTGCAAGCGTCTTGGACATCTTCCAGGAAATCGCCACCGTGCAGGCAGAGGACATGGGCATCGGACGTGCGGCCATGCTGGACAAGGGCCTGTTCTGGGTGGTCGTGCGCATGAAGTACGAGGTGGTGCGCCAGCCGCACCTGCACCAGCGCGTGATCGCGCGCACCTGGCCGCACAGCATGACCAGGCTGTCGTTCATGCGCGACTACTCGCTGTGCAGCGAATCGGGCGAGCTGCTCGTGAAGGCCACGTCGGAATGGGTGGTCGTGGACGTGCAGAACCGCACATTCGCCTCCATCGCGGACTTCTACGACGGGCCCACCGACTTTTGCGAGGAGCGCTCGTTCGAACGCAAGCCCAAGAAGATACTGTCGCTGCCCCCTGCCGACGTCGAGCCGTCCACCATCGTCGTGCGCTACACCGACGTGGACATGAACGGGCATGCGAACAACGCGAAGTACGCCAACTACGTCGTCGACGCGATGGACCCGGGGCAAGACGGCGCGATCCGCACGTTTCACATCGACTACCGCCACGAGGTGGTGCAGGGACAGGAGCTTCATGTGCGCACCGCCGTCGCCGACGACGGCGCCATCGTGTGCAGCGGCACCGACACGCAGGGCAACGTCTGCTTCGCGTGCCGCATCGAGCGCTAGCCCGCCGCAGGCGCAAGGCGCACTACAGGCCCAGCACCTGCCGGCTGGTTTCGGACATCTGCTCGCGCAGGGCGCATCCCTTCAGCTCTTCGATCGCCGCGACGACCTCGGCAAGCTCGCGTTGCGCCGCGTCCACGTCGTAAGGCTCCCCCTGCACAGGCAGGTCGGTTTCCACGAGCAGGCACTGCGCGGGAATCTGGCGCGCGTACTCCCTGCCGCGCCGCGTGTTCAGGCTCGCACGCCCCAGGCTGAACAGGCACCCCAGGCGGATCGCGCGCTGCAGGGCCTCCGGCGTGTCGGAGTACCAATGGAAGATGCACGTGCAATCATGCGCGGCCCCCGTGTCCTCGAGCACATCGAGCACGGCGTCGGCGGCATGCACCGCATGAAGCGACACCACGCGCTGCCCCGCGCTCGCGCATGCCCGCATGATGCGCGCGAACGCGTCGCGCTGCGCAGGCCCGCTTTGACGGTAGCGCGCGCCGAAATCCAGGCCGACCTCCCCCACGAAGCGCTCGCGGGACACCAGCTCGCAGGCAGAGGCCACATCCGCCTCGCCCACGCGCCCCTGGGCCACCCACCATGGATGCAGGCCCACACCCACGCGCACGCAGGGCCACGCCGCCAGCTCGTCTTTCGCGCGCAGGTACTCGCCCGGCTCGACGCAGACCGCGAACGCGCCTGCACCCGCCTCGCAGATGCCCTGGGCGGCTGCGGCCGGATTCGCCGAAAAGCCCAGGTGGCAGTGCATGTCGAATGCGGGATATGGCAGGGCGGCGCACGTCATCGGCGCTCGATGCCCAACGCGTCGCGCACGATGCAGGAGGCCAGCATCTGGCCCATGATCGGCGGGAAGTAGCTCATCGTGCCCAGGCCGCTGCGCTCGCTGCGCGGCGCCCCGTCGGTGCTGGTGGCGGGAGCCGCCTCCTCGTCGGAATAGAGCACCAGCAGCCGATCGATGCCGCGCTTGCGCCCCTCCTTGCGCATGATGCGGCACAGGCGGCAGTTCTGCGTGTCGTACACGTCGGCGAAGCGCAAATGCTCGGGGTGCAGCTTGTTGCCGCCGCCCATGGCAGACACCAGCTTCACGCCCCGCTGCGCCCAGCCGCCGTCCTGCACCGTCTTGGCGATGGCGAGCTTGACCGAGATCGTGTCGATCGCATCGACGATCCATTGCACGTTGCGGGCATGGACGGCCAGAAGCTCGTCCAGGTTCTCCTCGAGGACCAGCGCATGCACCACGTCCACCTGCGCCGCCGGGTTGATGTCGGCCACCATGCGCGCCATCACGTCCACCTTGCGCTGACCGATGGTGCTGTAGAAGGCGATGGCCTGCCGGTTGATGTTGGACTCCTCCACCACGTCGCGGTCGACCAGCACGAACCTGCCCACGCCCGCGCGCGCCAGCGCCTCGACGCAGTTCGAGCCCACGCCGCCCAGGCCCAGCACCATCACGCCCGTGTCAGACAGGCGCTGCATGCCCTCCGGGCCCACGATCCTTTGCATCCTGGATGTCGCATCCGTGTTCATGCGACCATTGTAGCGCCAGATTCCCCCGCCCCGGGAAACGCGCACCCGCGCGCCGCCGCCGTGCCGTCGCAACATGAAGCAACCGGCACGGGCTTCGCGTTCACCAAGCAATCACAAACGGGCACATGCCCGATGCACGGAAAACGATAGTTGCTATAATCCACGCATATGGAGCAAAACCGAAGCACAGCCCGCGGAAGCATTCACGCCCAATCGTTCGACAACCGCAGTGCCGCACGGCACGCGGTTCCCCGTCGCACGCACGCACGGCGCGAAGCCCCCCGCCGCTACATCCCCTCGCTCGACGGCCTGCGCGCGTTCGCCGTCGTGGCCGTCATCGCCTACCACCTGGGCCTTCCGTTCATGCAAAGCGGCCTGCTGGGCGTGACGGTGTTCTTCGTGCTTTCGGGTTACCTGATCACCGGCCTGCTGCTGAAGGAACGCCGCGAAACCGGCACCATCAACCTGCCGCAGTTCTGGCTCAGGCGCATCAGGCGCCTGTTCCCCGCCATCGTCACCGTGATCGTGGTGATGGCGGCGCTGTTCACGCTGTTCAACCACGAGCTGCTCACCAAGATGCGCCCCGACACCATCCCGGCGCTGTTCTGGTTCAGCAACTGGTGGTACATCTTCCACGACGTCAGCTACTTCCAGGCGCTGGGCTCGCCTTCGCCGCTCACCCATTTCTGGTCGCTTGCCATCGAAGAGCAGTTCTACGTGGTCTGGCCGCTGGTGCTGCTGGGGCTGTTCCGCGTGGGCGGCGGCACCGACTTCCTGCGGCGCGGCTGCATGGTGCTGGCGATACTCTCGGCGCTGGCGATGGCGCTGCTCTACGACCCGGCCGGCGACCCCAGCCGCGTCTACTACGGCACCGACACGCGCGCGTTCAGCCTGCTGGTGGGCGCCTGGCTTGCCTGCCTGTGGCCCGGCGCGCAGTTCACGCAGCAAAGCACGCGCAACGTCTCGGAGCGGGCCGTGGCCGTGCTCGACATCGTCGGCGGCGCCGCGCTGGTGGCCATCCTGGCGGCCATGGTGCTGGTGGGCACGTATTCGCCGCTTCTGTACTACGGCGGCATCTTCGTCATTTCCGTGCTCACCGCCGTGGTCATCGCCGCGCTCGTGCACCCGCGCAGCCGCCTGGCCAAGGTCATGGAGTCCAAGCCGCTGGTGTGGGTGGGCAAGCGCAGCTACGCCATGTACCTGTGGCACTTCCCCCTGATCCTGCTGCTCTCGCCGCTCGCACGCGCGCCGGGCACGTCGGGTGCGTACCCCTGGTGGTTCTGCATCCTCGTCTTCGCGCTGACGTTCGCGATCTCGGCGTTTTCGTTCCGCTTCATCGAAGACCCCATCCGCCATGGCGCGCTGGGCGAGTTCTTCAAGCAGGTGCGCTCGGGCGCCGTGCAGATCCCCGGCTACCTGGCCCAGCATGCGGTTCCCGCCCTGGCCTTCGTCGCCGTGTTCGCCGTCGCAGGCGTGGGCTATGCCGCCGTGCCCGACACGTCGCTGGTTCCCGAAGATGCCATCAAGTCCACGGGCTCGGATGCCGCATCGGGCATCGACGTGTCCGCAATGCTCTCGCAGAACGGCTCGGAGGGCTCCTCCGGCAAGAACGCCTCGTCGGACAGCCCGTCTTCCGACAGTTCGGGCTCGAAGTCGTCCAGCTCGTCTTCGTCGGGCAAGAAGCCCAAGGAGCAGGATCCCACCAAGCCCTCCGTCACGCAGAAGCACGTCGAAGGCGTGGTCAACCCCCTGCTCATCGGCGACTCGGTGCCCGGCATGCTCGAGAGCACCTGGAACGCCGACTTCCCCTACGGCCTGCTCGACAGCTACGTGGGGCGCTGGCCGTTCCAGGCCCAGGAAGTGTACGCCGACTACGTCGCGCAGGGCGTGGTGGGCCATGTGATCGTGCTGCCCACGTTCTCGAACCACCTGGTCCCCACCGAGCAGATCGAAGAGCTCGTGGGAAGCATCGGGGCGGACAAGGCCGTCTATTTGGTCAACGTGGTGTCGAACGACGACTGGGTGCCCGAGGCGAACGCCCTGCTGGCCGCCTGCGCACAGGCCCACGAGAACGTGCACCTGATCGACTGGGCTGCCACCTGCGCCGGGCACGAGGCCGAATACCTCTACGACGACGGGCTGCACCTGACGCCCGAAGGCGCGGCGGCCTACCAGGCCATGATCAAGGCCGCCATCATCAGCGAGCTTGCGCCCGAGGACGTCGTGGTGTCGGCGAGCCCGGAAAGCGACGAAGCCGCAGCCTAGGCCAGCACAGACGAGCTGGCCTAGGCGGCCAGGCCCTTCCCTGCCGCCCGCGGCAATCCTGCACCGATCCCGTGCGTTACTTGGTCCGGAAGATGCGGTCGCCCGCATCGCCCAGGCCGGGGACGATGTAGGCCTGCTCGTTGAGCCCCTCGTCGATGGCGGCCACGTAGATGTCGACGTCGGGGTGGGCGTCCTGCATGGCCTTGATGCCTTCCGGTGCGGCCACCAGGTTCATGAACCGGATGTTGGTGCAGCCGCGCGCCTTGAGGCTGCCCACGGCGTCGACCGCGCTGCCGCCGGTGGCGAGCATGGGGTCGACGACGATGATGGTGGAGTCCTCCACGCCTTCGGGCATCTTGCAGTAGTACTCCATCGGAAGGTGGGTTTCCTCGTCGCGGTACATGCCGATATGGCCCACGCTCGCGAAGGGCATGAGCTCGAGCAGGCCATCGACCATGCCCACGCCCGCGCGCAGGATGGGCACGATGGTGATGAAGTCCTTCTCCAGCTTGGGGAAGGTGCCCTCGCAGATGGGCGTGGTGACGGTGGTGGACGTGGTTTCGAAGTCGCGCGTGACCTCGTATCCCATCAGAAGCGAAATCTCCTTGAGAAGCTGGCGGAAGTCCTTCGACGACGTCTGGACCCTGCGCATGCGCGTGAGCTTGTCCTGGATGAGCGGATGGGTAAGAACGTGCACTTCGCTCATAGTACTATCCTTTGCGGTCGAGATTGCTGTTTCATACATTATACTGTACGCCACTGAACAGGACCCATGCGGCTCCCATGCACAATCGCAACACCATCTGCAGCACCTGCCCTGGCCCCGCATGAACACGGAAAGGTTGTTTCACCCATGGCAGACAAGGCACTGGCAGACGACGTCCCCCGTTTCGTGGCCGAGGACTCCCCCGACGCGGTCTACGACGCACGCGAACTGGGCATCCCGAAGATGATCGTGTTCGGGTTCCAGCATCTGTTCGCGATGTTCGGCGCAACCATCCTGGTGCCCGTGCTCACCGGGCTTTCGGTCAGCGCCACGCTGCTGTTCGCCGGCCTGGGCACGCTGCTGTTCCATTTCCTGTCGAAGGGAAAGATCCCCGCGTTCCTGGGCTCGTCGTTCGCGTTCATCGCAGGGTACGCGGCCATCGCTCCCAACGGGGAAGCCGAGCTGCTGCCCTACGCCTGTTTGGGCGTGGCCTGCGCCGGGTTGCTCTACCTGCTGCTGTCGGGCCTGTTCAAGCTGTTCGGGCCCCGCCACGTGATGAGGTTCTTCCCCCCGGTGGTCACCGGCCCCATCGTCATCTGCATCGGGCTGATCCTGTCGAGCTCGGCCATCGCCAACTGCCAGACCAACTGGCTGGTGGCCGTCGTCGCCATCGCCACGATCTTCATCTGCAACCTGTGGGGCCGCGGCATGATCCGCATCGTCCCCATCCTGATGGGCGTGGTCGTGTCGTACGCCTGCGCCACCGTCTTGGGCGAGGTCGACTTCTCGGGCGTCGCCAGCGCGGCCTGGATCGGCATGCCGGTGGTCTGGGAGAACACCGTGTTCGGCGTGACCGCGTCCGGACTCGACACCGGCCTTGCCATCACGGCCATCATCACCATCATGCCGCTGGCGTTCGCCACTATGATCGAGCACATCGGCGACATCTCGGCCATCGGCAGCACGTGCAACCGCAACTTCATCGCCCAGCCCGGCCTGCACCGCACGCTTCTGGGCGACGGCCTGGCCACCATCATCGCGTCCCTGTTCGGCGCGCCGGCCAACACCACCTACGGCGAGAACACCGGAGTGCTCGCGCTGACGCGCGTGTTCGACCCACGCGTGGTGCGCATCGCCGCCTGCTTCGCCATCCTGCTGTCGTTCTGCCCGAAGTTCGCCGCCATCATCGGCGCCATGCCCCCCAGCGTCATCGGCGGCGTGTCGCTGGTGCTCTACGGCATGATCTCGGCCGTGGGCATCCGCAACCTGGTGGAGAACAAGGTCGACTTCATGCAGAGCCGCAACATCCTGATCGCGGCGATCATCCTGGTTCTGAGCATCGGCATCGCCTACAGCACAGCCGGCGCCATCGCGATTCCCGTGGGCGACACCACCATCTCGCTTTCCGGCCTGGCCGTGGGGTCGCTGGCGGGCATCGTGCTCAACGCCTTCCTTCCCGGACGCGACGAGGGCACGGGGTTCGGGTACAGCGGCGGCGAAGACGAAGTCGCGGTCGGGGCTATCGACTACGATTCCGAGCTGTTGGACGAAGCGGCAACCACCGCCTAGGCGGGCCGGCAAACAGGCCACGCGCCGGTGGAGGGCAACCGAAGGCGAAGGCCTAGCCTTGCGCCTCTTCCTCCTGCACGGCAACCATGATGAACCCGGCCGCGTTGCGATACCCGTCGCCCACGGTGCCTTCCAGCGCCTGCTCGATGTAGTTGCGCATCGCCTGGTAGTCGAAGCTGCCGATGGCGCGCGCCGTTTCTGCCGAGGCGGCAAACGCCGCATACGCCCCTTCGCCGAGCGCCACCGGCTCGTAGGTGGCGATCGTGTACGTGGCCTCGGGCGAGAACCCCTGCCCCGCCACATCGAAGATCTGCACCCGGCCACCCGAACCGTCGGGCTGCGCGGCAACGGTCGTGTCCACGCCGTAGGTCATGTTCGACACCTGGGGGAATTCGGCCGAGCCCTGGGGCGCGTCGGCGCAGGCCTGCTCGAGGGCCGCTAGCAGCTGCGCGCCGGTGACCTCGAGCGTGAACACCTCGTGCGCATCGGGCAGCACCGTGCGGACATCGCCCATGCTGATCTGGCCCTCTGCAATCGAGCCAGCGATGCAGCCGCCGGGCACAATCGACGCGGCCACGTAGACCCCGTCGGCCTCGTGCGCCTGACGCGCCTGCCAGAGCACCGAGTCGGCCACCAGGTCTCCCAAGTTGGTCTCCTGGTTCTGCACGCCGGGATAGGCGTTGCCGCCCAAGTCGCATACCGTGGTGGCGAACGGTTCGCTCAGCTGCTCGGTCACGGCGCGCTCGCGCTGTGCCACCAGGTCGGCCACGGAAGCGTCGATGCCGTCGTAGGCGCCAAACTCGATGTGGTTGTCGCGCATCACGCCGTTTTCGTAGAGGACCACACCGATGCCCGACAGGCCATGGCCGGCCTCGACCACCAGCGTGCCGTTGAGCTCCTGGCTGCCCACGTCGTCGTCCCCGCCGTCGATG
>CACXFZ010000009.1 GCA_902767025.1 uncultured Coriobacteriaceae bacterium | reverse complement strand
GGGGCCGATGCCATCACCTGGACGCCGCCCAGCATGGCAGAGCTCGAGCACATCGCGATGGAGCACAACCGCTCCGAACCCGAACCCGAGCCCCTGCCTCTCCATCTGCTCTACTAATATATGAACGGGGCCTGGCCCCTGTTCGAAAACGCGACACCGCATCCCCGGTCGCCCCACTTCGAAGCCGTTTGCGCTGCCCGGAGTGGGGCGCCTTCACATTTCTCACATGCTGCGCCGGCGCCTGGCCCGCAGCGCATGCCCACAGCCGATCAAGCCCTCGCAACGCTATATCTTGCGCCCGCATGCACGGCGGAGAGCCCCATGTGGTATGCGCGCGCCGCATCTTTCGGGCCGCGTCGCGCGGGCGTTTCGTTGGCGTGGGAATAAGAGGTTAAAAGGTGGGGGAATAATGCTATTAAGTGTTGCGATGTGGGAGATGATGTTATAGAATCTCTTCTGCAAGGACAAGACAGGAACCAGGAAGGCACCCGTGGACGAAGCGCGGAAACCCGTTGACCTCAACGGCACATTCAGCTTCAAAGTGGACGCTAAGGGGCGCGTTTCCCTTCCTTCCAAGTTCCGTCGCGCCCTTGCCGAAGAACTGGTGGTAACCCCGGATCTGGAGCAGAAGCACCTGATGGTGTTCGAGGTGGAGGACTTCAACGACTGGGTCGATCGTTTGTTCATCGACCGCTTCGGCGAATTCAAGTCCTCGAGCGCAAACCATCTGGCCCTGCGCCGCGAGCTGAAGGCTCGGGCCTTCGATGTCGTCATCGACAACGCGGGGCGCATCCTGCTCCCGGCAGACCAGCGCGAGGCGGTGGGCATCGAACGCGATGTGGCCATCGTCGGCAACAAGGGTTACTTCGAGATCTGGGATGCGAAGCGTTACGGCGAGCAGCGCGAGAAGGTCGACCTGACCCAGCTGCTCACCAAGTAAGACGTGAGCATGATGACAAGCGAATATCGGCATATACCGGTCCTGCTCGCCGAGTGCCTCGAACTACTTGCACTGGAAACGAAACACACGTTCGTGGATGCAACACTCGGCGGCGCAGGGCATTCCCTCGAAGCTGCAAAACAGCTTGGGGCGCAGGGAGTCCTCGTGGGGATAGACCAGGATGAGACAGCCTTGCAGGCTGCGCAAACTCGGCTCCAGACTCTTCCCCCGGCCCAGCGCCCCAAACTGCATTTGCTGCGTGGCAACTTCAGCGAGCTCGACGGCTTGCTGTGCAGCATCGACATTCCCGGGATCGACGCCATACTGTTCGACTTGGGCGTGTCTAGTCCGCAGATCGACGTGATATCTCGTGGCTTCTCCTTCAAGGAGACGGCCCCCCTTGATATGCGGATGGATCCGGGGAAACAAACCCTCACCGCACAAGAGATCCTGAACACCTACAACGCAACAGATCTCACCCGGATCCTCCGTGACTTCGCAGACGAGAAGTGGGCGAGCCGCATCGCGTCGTTCATCGTGAAGGCCCGCGACGAGCGCCCCTTCGAAACGAGCGACCAGCTGGTCGAGGTCGTGAAGGCGGCCATCCCCGCATCCGCCCGCCGGGCGGGGGGCCATCCAGCCAAGCGGACGTTCCAGGCGCTGCGCATCGAGGTGAACGACGAGCTGGGAAGCTTGCGGCGCGGCCTGGATGCAGCCATTCGCTGGCTGAACCCCAACGGCGTCGTCGCCGTCATCAGCTACCACTCGCTCGAGGACCGCATCGTCAAAGAGACCTTTGCCGCGCACGCGCAAGGCTGCACCTGCCCGCCAGGTCTGCCCGTGTGCGTCTGCGGGAACGTGCCGATACTCGACGTCGTCACACGCAAGCCCGTGCTGCCGACCGAACAGGAAATCGAAGGCAACCCACGGGCTCGCAGCGCGAAGCTGCGCGTGGCCCGCAAACGTGAAAACTGACGGACCCTGCGTCCGAAACCGAGCCGACCGCACATGCACTACGAACGGGAAGGAGGTCGGAGATGCCCGGTGCAGCACCTGCATACCGATACGATGCCGCGCCCCGCAGGGCGTCCCGTCCCGACGTGCGCGTGGTGCGCGCCTCCCGTCAAGAGCCCGGCGTGTCCGCATCGCTCGTTGCAACCCTGCGCTTCGCCGCTTGCGCCCTGGTGCTCTTCGCGGTCGTGGGCTGTGTCAGCATCTGCCTGCGCTCCGCCACGGTAACCACCGCGATGGCAACCGAGCATCTGACCGAGCAGGTGAGTGCGATGCAGGCGTACGCCGCCAGCCTGGAAGTGGAGGAAAGCTCGCTAGCCAACCCGTCCTACATGCGCTCGGTGGCCGTCAGCCAACTGGGCATGGTTCCCGCAACCCAGACGTCCACGCTCGAAGTGGAGCGCGACGTGGTTTGCTACGACCAGGACGGGAACCTCTCTCTGTCGGGAAGCTTGTCGGCATCTGCGCAAGGGTAGGCCATGCGCGGTGACCGTCGTTCCACCCGGGCAGCGGGTACCGCCAGACCGCGCTCGGCGGGACGCACGCCCTCGGTTCCCACTCCCGAAATAGATTCCGGCACGCGCCTGGCGCTCCTGTTCGTCGCCTTCGCGGCCGCCGCCCTGTTCATCGTGCTGCGCATCGTGCAGCTCACCGTCCTCGAAGGCCCATCGCGCGTGGAAGAGTCGCGCAACGAGCGCCAGGAGGCCCTGGTGCTGCCGGCGCCGCGCGGCACGATCTACGACCGCAACGGCAAGATCCTGGCCACCAGCGTCTCTGCCGCCACGATACAGTGCAACCCGCTCGAAATCGACGACCCGCAGGGCGAAGCCGCCCAGCTGGCGGCCATCCTGGGGGGCGATCGCGCCACCTACGAAGAGGCGCTCTCGAACAAGGAGGGCAACTGGCCCATCGTCGCGAGCAAGGTCGACACCGAGCTGGGCGACCAGGTGCGCGAGCTGAAAATGAAGGGCATCTACGTGCTCGATGACAGCAAGCGCGTCTACCCGCAGGGCCGCATCGCCGGCCAGGTCGTCGGCATGTGCAACACCGACGGCGACGGCATTTCCGGCCTGGAAAGCCAGTACAACGACATCCTGGCGGGCGAGGCCGGCACGCTGGAAATCGAGCGCGGTGCCGAAGGCCTGCCGATCGCGGGAGGCGTCCACGAGAACACCCCTGCGCGCGACGGGTCGGACATCGTCGTGTCCATCGACCTGGACCTGCAGGAGTACGTGGAGGCCCGCCTGCTCAAGATCGTCGAGGAAGTCGACGGCACCGAAGGCAGCGCCATCGTCTACGACGGCGCGACCGGCCAGATCGTCGCCATCGCCTCGACGCCGCTGCTCGACCCGTCGAACCGCGCCTACATCGAAGAGGGCGCCGACACGCTCTCGCCGATCAGCACCGCCTTCGAGCCGGGTTCCATCTTCAAGACGGTGAGCGCTGCGGCCATCCTGGAGCAGGACGTGCTCGACCCCGACGACACCATCGAATGCCCCAAAATGCTCCAGGCAGACGAGTACTACATCACCGACGCGCACGAGCGCGACGACGAGGTGTTCACGTTCGACCAGATCATCGCCCAGTCGTCCAACGTCGGCATCGCGCTGGCCACCGAGAAGCTGGGCTTCGGGCCCCTGTACAAGCACATCGAGCGCTATGGGTTCACCAGCCCCACCGGCGTGGACTATCCGGGCGAGTCGGCGGGCTACAGCACCGATTCCAGCCAGTGGTCGAAGGTGCAGTCCTACAACGTCAGCTTCGGCCAGGGCATCTCGATCACGCCGCTGCAGGCCGTGCGCTTCTACGGCGCGCTCACCAACGACGGCGTCGCCTGCACGCCGCACTTCCTGCTCACCGATTCGCAGCAGGCAAACAGCATGGACGAGGGCGGCGTTTACGACGATTCGGCCTGGCCCACGCAGCAGATCGTCGAGAACACCCAGGCGATCGAGCCGCTGGTGGGCATGCTGCGCCACGTGGTCGACCACGGCACCGGCGTGGACGCCCAGATCCCCGGTTTCGAGCCCGCGGGCAAGACCGGAACGGCCGAGTACACCGAGGACGGAACCAACTACGAGCTGGGCGTTTACAACATCAGCTTCGTCGGGTTCCTGCCCGACACGAACTCGCAGCTGGTGTGTTTTGTGGGCGTCAAGGAAGTTCCCGGCGACCGCGTAACCACGCCAGCCTTTAGGGATATAATGG
>CACXFZ010000008.1 GCA_902767025.1 uncultured Coriobacteriaceae bacterium | reverse complement strand
TCAAGTGCAAGGAAACCGGCGAGGAAAAGGTGATCCTGTTCGGCCTGACCGGCACCGGCTACTTCGACATGTACGCCTACGAGGCCTACCTCAACGGCTCGATGACCGACTACATCCCCACCGACGAGGACCTCGAGCGCGGGTTCGCAACCATACCCGAGCTTTAGAGGGAGACGCTTCGACGCTGCGCGCCCCTGGCGAATCGCATCCGCCAGGGGCGCGTTTCGCTGTTTCGCCATGGGCGACCTGGAAGATCTGCCTGGCGGAACCTGCGAGGTGCGAGCCTAGAAGACGGTTTGGTCGTCCACCTTCGTGGTGAGCGCATCCAGTGCCTGCTGCACGATGCCTTCCCTCAGCCGCTTTTCCTCTTCCGGCTCCAAGGCCGGATCGCCCAGCGGATGAGGGATGGCAACCGCCGGCACGATGCGGTTGGCCCCCACCGTCAGCGAGATGGGCGTTACCGTGCACACGTGCACCACCGGCAGGCCCGTGCGTTCGATTTCCTTGACCATCGTTGCCCCGCAACGAGTGCAGGTGCCTCAGGTGCTGGTCAGGATCACGGCATCCACGCCGTCTTCGACCAGGCGCGCCCCGATGTCCGTGCCGAACTGCTGGGCGGATGCCACCGCCGTGCCGTTGCCCACCGTGGTGTAGAACAGGTGGTGCAGCTTGCCGATGGCGCCCTGCGCCTCCATCTCGCGCAGCACGTCCACCGGCAGCACCCGGTCGGCGTCCTCGTTGGCGTAGGTGGGGTCGTAGCCGCCGTGGGCGGTCTCGTACGATGCGCTGTCCAAGTCGTCCACGCCGGCGATGTCGTACTCGCCGAAATGAGACGCGTTCGAGCTCTCGATCTGGTCGGGGTTCCCCTTGGGCACGATGCCGCCGGATGTGACCAGCGCGATCGTCGCATCCTGCAGGTTGGCAAGCGGCGCCGCGGGCTCGACGCGGTCGAAATGCGGCATCGGGTACTCGGTGGCAAACGGCTTGCCCGCCAGCTTGGCCAGCAGCATCTTCACCGCGCGCTTCGACCCGCGCTCTTCCTCGAAGAAGTTCACGCGCACGCCCTGCGGGAAGTAGCCGTCCTCGCAGGAAGCGCCCAGCTCTTCGCCACGCGCCAGCTTCAACGCCAACGGCGCCATGTCCTTCACCGCGGAGCGCATGCCGGCGGCGCTGTTCTTCGTGGGCACGATGACCACGCGGCTGCGGTACATGTCCACGCCGGGGTTTTCCTCGTACATGCCCGTGAGCGCGGGGATGCCCAGCTTCTCGTGCACGGCGGCCGCCATCGCGCCGCACGCCACGCCGTAGCGCCCCGCGTTGAACGCCGGCCCGGCGACGAACACGTCGGGCTTCTGGGCAGCCACCCATGCCAGGATCTGCTCGGTGACTTCCTCGATGTTCTCGTTGAAGTACCCGTCGCCGCACACCGCCGTTCCCACGATGCGCGCCTGGCCGTCGAAGGCCTGCTCGAACGCCGCGCCCGGGCCCTTGGCCTCGTTTTCGAAGAAGGCGGGCGGATGGCCTGCCTCCTCTTCGCCGCCGATCTGGGCGAAGAACTGGTTGATGTAGTGCACTACCCTGAGTTCTGCCATGGTGTCCCCCTACCGCGCGCTCAGCGTGTTGAAGCCCGTTTCGTTGGTGGCCCCGGTGATCACCTGCAGCTCGACCACCAGCGAGCCATCGTCTTGCAGCGTTTCGGCGCTTGCCCCTGCGATCTTGTTCACGTAATCGAGCGTCCCGATGACCTTGTCCAACTTGGGCAGCACCACCACCTGGTTGGCGTTGCCTCCCGTCACCACCGCGTTGGCGGCCGCATCGGCATCGGCCAGCGACTGCGACTTGCCGTCGCGGCCCGCGTACTCGTCGGTGATGATCACCGTCTTGATGCCCTGCGCCTCGATCTTCTTGCAGTTCATGATCAGGTCGGCGTCGGGGTTGCCGAACCCTTCCTGGGAGATGATCGCGCCGTCCATGCCCAGCATCGCGCACAGCTTCGCCGTCTGGTTGGACGAGCGCTCCTTGTCCGCCAGGTACACGTTCTCGTTCGTGATGATGTGGCCCACGAAGTTCAGCGTCTTGCCATGCTCGGCGAACAGGTCCTCGACGACGCTGTTGTT
>CACXFZ010000007.1 GCA_902767025.1 uncultured Coriobacteriaceae bacterium | reverse complement strand
TTCTGTGGAGACAAGCCCAAATCCCGCATCGGCGGGCCGGCAGCCGGGCCCACCAGCCAGGACGGCGGGCAAGACGCAGCCCAACCGGTCCTGCCGTCGGCCTTCCTGTGCATATGCGCATAGAGCCTGCACAGCTCGCGCTCATGCGCTATACTTGCACTACCAGCTTGGGTGAAAGGAGTTGCCCCGCAGCAAGGCCACTGTCTTTTCTGCACTGCAGCGCCGAACGCCGGCTGGTTTTTATTCCCGGGAAGAAAGGCAGTACAAATGGATATCCAAGTCACCGGCCGCAAAATGACCGTGAACGATTCGTTGAAGGCGTATACCGAGGAAAAGATCGGCAATGCGATGAAGGTCTTCGACATCGATCCGCTGGTGGCAGAAGTGGTTCTGAGCGCAGAGAAGAACCCCTCGATTGCACGCAGGGCCGTCTGCGAAGTGACCATGACGGCAAAAGGGCACATCATCCATGTCGAAGAGCGCGAGGACGACATGTACGCGGCCATCGACGTGGCAGCCGCCAAGGTGCTGCGCCAGCTGCGCAAGTACAAGACGCGCGTCATCGACCGCAAGGGCGCGGCCAAGACCGAGACCATCCGCGAGACCGAGTCGAGCGAGCTGGACATCGACGCTTTGATGGAAGAGCTGTCCGACAACGAGGTCGTGCGCGTGAAGGAAATCGAGTTCGAGCCGCTGACCGAAGAAGAGGCGCTGGTCAAGATCGACCTGCTCGACCACGACTTCTTCGCCTACACCGACCGCGATTCGGGCCGTGCGTGCGTGCTGTACCGCCGCGCAAACGGCGGCTACGGCTTGCTGAAGCAGGTCTAATCACAGCCGAACAGGACAGGCGGGTGCGGGGCAAGATGCCCCGCACTTTTTTATCCCTGCGTCTGAACCGCGCCGGGTCGAAGAGCGTTACTATAATGGGAACACGACGGCTGAAAGGTATGCGATGGACTTGGATCAAGCACGCTTCCTCTCTGGGTTCCTCTGGCTCGCCGAAGAAGGTGCCAGCAGGAACTGGCATGAAGCGAATGGCGGCAACCTGAGCTACCGCCTGCACGACTCCGAAGTCGAATCACTCGAGACTTCGCGCGTCAACGCACGACGGGTTCCCCTGGGCATCCACGTGCCGGCCCTGGCGGGGGCGCACATCGCCCTGAGCGCCTCGGGGGCGCGCATGGGCGATCTGTCCTTGGCCGTCGACGAGCATCTGGGCGTCATCGAGATCGACGGTGCGGGAAGCTCGTACGTCATAGTCGCCGGATTCGACGGCACCCGCCCCACCAGCGAAACCGAGGCCCATCTTGCCGTACACGACGCCCGCCTGCGCGCAGGGGCCCGCAACGAGCGCGTGGTCTACCATGCCCACTGCCCGTCCGTCATAGCGCTTTCCGCCGTGTTGGAGGCGGATGTGCGCACGTGGTCGAGCACGCTGTGGCGCAGCCTGTCGGAGTGCGTGTACGCCGTGCCCCGCGGCATCGCGTGCCTGCCCTACACCGCGCCGGGCAGCACGGGGCTGGCGGTCGAGACCGGAAAGGCGATGGCGAGCCACAGCGTGTGCGTGTGGGCGAACCATGGGGCCCTTGCAGCCGCGACGGAATTCGACGAAGCGCTCGACAAGATGGAAAGCATCGAGAAGGCCGCGCAGATCTACCTGGCAGCACGCAGCGCCTGCGGCGGGCGCGAGCCCTCGCATCTGATTCCGATAGAAGCACTGCGCACCTATTGCACGCAAGCGGGCATCGACGCCAATCTGGAATTGCTCGACTAGCCCCAAGCCGCCCTGTCAGCACGGGGTCACGCAGGCATGCGGCGCTAGTACAGATCCACCTCGTGAACCGAAGAGAAGGCCAGGCTGTGCTCCTGCAGCGCGGCGACTACTTCGTCGTGCTTCTCGAAGGGAGCCGCCCATGCCATGCCGCACCCGGCATCGACCTGGGTGGGCACGGGGATGATGCGCCCGGGGATGCCGTGCTCCTTCGCGGCCTCCTCGACCGCCATGACATCGGAGATGGTGTCGAACGCTACCACGACATGGGGTGTTTTCTGGCGAATCGGCAACGCGAGCCCTCCCTGCTAGACGATATCCGCGGCGATCTCGCGCACGGCACGGATGCCTTCGTCGATTTCCTCTTCGGTGTTGAAGTACCCGAAGCTGAAGCGCACGGCACCCGGTGCTTCGGTGCCCAGCGCCTGATGCATCAGCGGCGCGCAATGCGCTCCTGCGCGCGTGCAGATGCCGTAGGCGGAGTTGAGCAGGTCGGAGACCACGCCCGAATCGACGTCGCCGATGTTGAGCGTGACGATGCCCGTGCGATCCACGCCACCATGGCCGCCGTAGATGGCAACGCCGTCGATGCCGGCCACCGCCTCCTCGAACCGGTCGGCCAGCACAAGCGTCTTGCGATGGATCTCCTCGACACCCACCTCCTGGATGAACGCCACGCCCGCGGACAGGCCCGCGATGCCGTGGCCGTTGAGCGTGCCCGCCTCCAGGTGCTCGGGATAGAAGTCGGGCTGGCGGCGGTCGTAGCTGTGCATGCCCGTTCCGCCTTCTTTCAGAGCGGGGACGTCCACCCCTTCGGCGATGCATAGACCGCCGGTGCCCTGCGGGCCGAACAGGCTCTTGTGGCCGGTGAAGCACAGGATGTCGACACCCAGTGCGCCCATGTCGGTGGGCACGCTGCCCGCCGTCTGCGCCGCATCGAGCACGAACAGCGCGCCGTGATCGTGCGCGATGGCGGCCATGCGCGCCACATCGTAGACGTCGCCGGTCAGGTTGGAGGCATGCGTTGCCACCACCAGCCGCGTGTTCGGCCTGAACAGGCGCTCGTAGGCCTCGTAGTCGATGGAGGCGTCGGGCGCGACGGGCAGGATGTCCAGCCCCACGCCTTCCTCGTCCTGCTTGCGATACAGCGGACGCAGCACGGAATTGTGCGACGCCGCCGTGGTGATTGCATGGTCGCCTTCGTGCAGCAACCCCGCGACGGCAAGGTTGAGCGATTCGGTCACGTTGAGTGTGAACGCCACGCGCTTGGCGCTGGGAGCCCCCAGCAGCTGCGCGATGCGCGTGCGCGCCTGGAACACCTGCATGCCCGCGTCGAGCGACGCCGCGTGCACCCCGCGCCCCACCCCACCGAACTCGCCAATGGCGCGCGCGACCGCCTGCGCGACGGCCGGCGGCTTCATCATCGTCGTGGCTGCATTGTCGAAATAGATCATCTTATGCATGCTCCTTGCTGCACTGCGGTCACATCAGCGGCGATGGCGACACGCACCTGCGGCCCTGTGCGCCCGGACGCCGGCCCCAGGTGCGCGCCTCCACCGCCATGTCGGTTGCACGTGGTTACGGACGGACCACGACCCCTGCCTGCAGCTGCTTTTCCACGATCACGTACATGTTCGTGACCTCGCCCACGGCAAGCTGGTCTTCCTTGTCGTAGAACTTCAGGCAGTTGCCGCAGCTGAGCACTTCCACGCCCGCGTCGACGAGCTTCTGGAGGTCTTCCAGGCACTCCGACCCTTCGCAGGTCAGATGCACGCCGCCGTTGTAGAACAGCA
>CACXFZ010000006.1 GCA_902767025.1 uncultured Coriobacteriaceae bacterium | reverse complement strand
TTCAGCAGGTCCTGGATGCCTTCTCCGGTATGGGCCGATACCAGAAGCGCCTGGGGGAAGCGCGCTCGCAGCACCTCGCGCCCCTCGTCGTCGACCAGGTCGACCTTGTTGAACACGACCAGCCGGCTGATGGATTGCGCCTCGATCTGTTCGAGCACCTCGTCGACGGCCTTCATCTGAGACTCGAAGTTGGACGTGCTCGCATCCACCACATGCACGATGATGTCCGATTCGGACACTTCGTCCAGCGTGCTCTTGAATGCCTCCACCAGCGTCGTCGGCAGCTTCTGGATGAAGCCGACGGTGTCCGTGATCGTCACGTTGCGGCCCTGGTCGAGCTCCAGGCGGCGCGTCGTGGAGTCGAGCGTGGCGAACAGCTTGTCGTAGCTGAGCACGTCGGAATCGGTCAGCCGGTTGAGCAGGCTGGACTTTCCGGCGTTGGTGTATCCCGCCAGGGCTATGCGCACCACGCCGCTTTCCGCACGGCTGCTGCGCTGCACCTTGCGCGTGCGGTCGAGCTGCTCGAGCTCGCGTTTGATCGACGTGATGCGCTTGCGCACCATGCGCCGGTCGACCTCGAGCTGGCTTTCGCCTTCGCCGAACCTGCTGCCGACGCCGCCGCCCATGCGGTTGCTGGCCAGATGAGCCCACATGCCGCGCAAACGCGGGTACAGGTACTGGTTCTGCGCCAGGCGCACCTGCAGCCTGCCTTCCCGCGTGTGCGCATGCAGGGCGAAGATGTCCAGGATCAGCGCGGTCCTGTCGATGACCTTCACGTCCTTGCCCACGGCCCTTTCGATGCTCGACTGCTGCGAGGGTGTGAGCTCGTCGTCGAATACGACCACGTCGATCGCCTGGGCCGAGCACAGCGATGCGATCTCGGCCACCTTGCCGCTGCCCACGAACGTCTTGGGGTTGATGGATTCGAGCTTCTGCGTGACACGCGCGACCGCCACCGCACCCGCCGTCCAGGCAAGCCGCTCGAGCTCGTCGAGGGTCTCTTCCAGCGACCAGGTAGAGCCGGGCCACTCGACGCCCACCAGCAATGCTCGCTCGGGCTGCTCGGCCGTGTCTATCAACGGAAAGCGCTCACGTGTCATGAAACCACCCCGCATGCCTCATCGGTTCCGTCCGGACGTTCCAGCTGCACGCATGCCCGCTCGTAGACATCAAGCGCCTCGCAGGCAAGAGCCTCGAACGCCTCCGCGCTGTTGTCGTCTGCATCGAGCCAGGTTATGCGCGCATCCTTCCTGAACCAGGTGCGCTGCCTTTTGGCGTACTGGTGCGTGGCGACCTTGACCGACTCCTTCGCCTCGTCAAGCGTCATCCGGCCGTCCAGATACGCGTTCGCCTGCGCATAGCCGATGGCCTTTTTTGCCGTCAGCCCCTCATCCGCCCCAGCTGCACGCAGCCGTTCGGTCTCCTCTACGAGCCCCTGGGCGAACATGTCCTCGACACGCGCATCTATGCGCGCCCGCAGCACATCCGGCTCCACGCGCAACCCGATGTAGCACGCGGGATAGTAGGCGCCTATCTGCGAAAACGCCTCTTTCTGCTCGGCGTAGGACACGCCGGTTTCGAGCATCTCGAACGCGCGCACGATGCGCTTGGCATCGTGAGGGTCTATTGCTTGCGCAGAGGCGGGATCGACGTCGTTGAGCATTCCCCACACATGGTGCGGCCCGTGCTCATCCACGAGCTGGTTGTACTTGTCGCGCACGGGATTGCCCACCTGCTCTCCTGCGGGAAACACCATGTCGTCGAGCAATGCCTTGATGTAGAGGCCCGTGCCACCGCACACCACGCACCCGGAACCTTCCGAGAACAGCCGCTCGATGACGCTGCGGCCGTACTGCTGGAAGCTTGCAACCGAATATGGGCAAGCAGGATCGGCGATGTCCAATCCGTAGTAGTCGACATGACGCTGTTCGACCGGGACCTTGCCGGTGCCGACGTCCATGCCGGCATACACCTGCATGCTGTCGGCGCTGAGCACGGCAAATCCCAGGCGCTGCGCCATCAGGTCTGCCACCAACGACTTTCCCGACGCCGTGGCACCCACCACGGCGGGAACAGGCGGGGTGTGCGCGGCATCAGCGGGCATCTTCGAGCTGTCCCACCAGATACCAGGTCTTGGCCTGAACGATATGCGCTCTCACGATCTGCCCCGGCTCGGGCGCACGCTCAAGCCCGTCCACCGAGATGTGCACGGTCTGGTTCTTGGGCGATCGGGCGGTGAGCACCGCGCTATTCGATTTGCTCGAACCTTCCACCAGCACGTCGATGTGCGTGTCCAAGTCGCGCTGGTTCGCCTCGTATGCGCGCGTTTCGACCACCTTGAGCAGTCGGTCGAACCGGTCCTGGATGACCTCGCGCGGAGTGTTGTCCTCGATTTCGGCCGCAGGGGTGCCGGCACGCTTGCTGTAGATGAAGCTGAACACCTGGTGGTACCCCACGGAATCTATCAGCTCGAGCGTGTCCTGGAAGTCCTGCTCGGTCTCGCCCGGGAACCCGACGATCACGTCGGTCGAAAGCGCGATGTCGGGGCAGGCGTCGCGCAGCTTGTCCACCAAGCCCAGGTAGTGCTCGCGCGTGTAGACGCGCCTCATGTCCTTCAGGATGGCGTTCGAGCCCGATTGCACGGGCAGGTGAAGCGCGGGCATCAGGTTCGGCAGGGTTGCGAATTTGCCGATGACCTCGTCGGTCAGGTCTTTCGGATGGCTCGTGGCAAAGCGCAGGCGCTGCACACCCGTGGCCGCCACGGCATCGAGCACTTCTGCGAAGCGCGGCTCGCCGTACAGGTCGCGGCCGTAGGAATTGACGTTCTGGCCCAACAGCGTGATCTCCTTCACGCCCTGGTCCACGTAGGACTGCGCCAGGTCCACCAGCTCTTCGAATGGGCGGCTGAGCTCCCTTCCCCGCACGTAGGGGACGATGCAGTACGAACAGAAGTTGTTGCACCCCACCGTGATGGGCAGCCAGGCAGCCCAGCTGTGCTCGCGCGATTCAGGCAAGTCGTCGACAAAGGCGTCGCGGCCCTCGCGCACCGATGCCGTGCGCTCGCCTTCCAGCGCCTCCTGCAGCAGGTGCGGCAGCTCTTCCATGTTGTGCGTGCCGAACACCACGTCGACGTGCTTGAGGGTCTTGAGCAGCTGCTCGCCATCGCGCTGGCCGATGCAGCCGCCGATGGCCACGTAGCGCTTCGACAGCGGCGTTCCCGCGCGCAAAGGGATGTTCTTCATCGATGCCACGTTGCCCATCAGCCGCTCGTCGGCCTTCTCGCGCACGCAGCAGGTCATGAATATGCTGAAATCGGCTTCTTCGATGGTGTCGACCGGCCTGGAGCCGAGCGCCTGCATCATTCCGGCGATCCGCTCGGAATCGTGCTTGTTCATCTGGCAGCCGAACGTTGTAACGGAAAACGTCGTGTTCTCGAACATATGGTGCACGTGAAGCTGGATTGCTACTGGTCTTGGGTGGTGGGCACGCCGGACAAGTACCGGGGCACCATCTTGAACCTGATGGCCGTGCGGTACTCTCCGTCGATGACGATGTCGGCGAAGCTGGGAATGCAGGCGAGCTCGATGCCTATCGGGGAAAGGAACCCGCGCGAGATGGCGATGGCCTTGACCGCCTGGTTGACCGCACCCGCGCCAACGGATTGGATTTCGACCTCCACGCCGTCTTTGACCATGCCGGCAATGGCGCCGGCAACCGACGCAGGAGACGATTTCGAAGATACCTTCAGAAACCCGTTTTCGACCTTGTTCTCGATGCTTGCTGACACGTTCTGCCTTTCGTCATCCATCTAAGCTTCGTTTCTGCCTTGTTAGTGCCATGCATAAACGCAGTTCACCTATGCATTTTCGATATTCTACCCTTCTGTTTTGATTGTGGCAAATACCCTGCGCTTGATGCGCGTTTGCCAAAACCGTCAACCGGGCGTCAGTCGAGCTTGCGCACCTTGATCGCAACGCGCAGCTCGTCTCCGCGCACCGTCACGTCGACGTCCGCGTCCTGCTCCAGGTAGTACGCCTGGGCCAAGGGCTGGAACGCCTCGAGCACCTGGTCTTTGAACGCATCGACGTCTTCCCTGTCGATGTGCAGGCTGCGCTTGTCGCCCTTTCCGACGATGCGCGCGGCCGGGTTTTCCACGCCAAGCGCCGTGCCCTTCTTCTTGCGCGGACGCGACCCGCTCTCGTAGGGGTTGATGCCATCGGCGATGTCGTCGAGCGCCTTGATGTCGCCATCCAGGATCCTGCGCGCACTGCGCTCGGATATGTCCAGGCCCACATCGGCAGCGATCTGCGCGAACTGCTCGGGGGTTGCCGCGATCGCGAGCCGCTTGCAGACGGCCAAATCGAGCGGGTCGTGGCAGAAGGCGCGCGTGCTCGAACTGGTGCCCGACATGGCGAACTGCCACAGCGTGGCGGCTATCTCGACGGGCGTGCCCAGGTACACCGAGCACTTGTCGCGGTCGACGTAGGCGAACTCGGCGACCGTGCGGTTGATGTTGCGCGGGCCGCGCACCACCACCGTCCCCGCATCCGAAACGCTGAAGACGGGCATCGCGCTCTGGTCGCTTTTCTCGGGAAGCTTGGTCGTGTCGGTGACCACCACAAACGATGTGCCGCCCTGCCTCGAGGTTGCCGCCACGTACGCTTCCTGCGAGTTCACCTTGACGGCATAAAGCGCCATGCCGCGCCCGTGCACGCCCCAGGTGTCGATGTGCATGCTGTCGAGCTTGTTGGTCACGCGCGCCTCGAAGACGCGGTTCGTCAGGTTTTCAGGAATGCCGGCGCCATCGTCGATCATCGTCAGGCGCCGAAGCGATCCGTCGCGCGACACGGCGACGAAGATGTTGCGTGCACCGGCATCGCGCGAGTTTCGCAGCATCTCGATGACGATGTCCTCGGTGCCGCGTATGTCGTGCTTGGCCTGGCGCCGCTCCGCTTCGGCACTGAGCAGGCGCACATAGCCGTCGCCCAGGTCGTCTTCGATCCTGAGATGGTCGTTGCCCGTCACCTGGGCGACGAATCGTTTCAGATCTTCGTTGGCCATGCGCCTACTTAGCTATGTCGACAGCTCGGCTTTCGCGAATGACGACGACCTTCACCTGGCCGGGATAGGTCATCTCGTTTTCGATCTGCTGGGCGATGTCGTGGGCCAGCACGACCGTGGCGGCCTCGTCGACGATCTCGGGCTCCACCATCACGCGGACCTCGCGGCCAGCCTGGATAGCGTACGTGCGCTCGACGCCCTTGTGCGCGTTGGCGATCTCCTCGAGCTTCTCCAGGCGCTTGATATAATTCTCAAGGCTTTCGCGGCGGGCGCCGGGCCGGGCAGCGGAAATGGCGTCCGCGGCCTGGACGAGCACCGCTTCCACGGTCTGGGGTTCCACGTCGTTGT
>CACXFZ010000005.1 GCA_902767025.1 uncultured Coriobacteriaceae bacterium | reverse complement strand
GGCGGGAGACTTCTGCCGAGGATGCGGGTATTGCATGCCATGCACGCAACAGATAACCATCAGCCAATGCGCCCGCATGTCGTTGATGATCCGCCGCGCCCCCTCGCAGCAGTGGCTGAGCCAGAAATGGCAAGAGGAGATGCAGCGGATCGAAACGTGCACCGCGTGCGGCGTGTGCATGACGCGCTGCCCCTACGGGCTCAAGATACCGTCCCTGCTGCGCAAGAACCTGGCCGACTACCGCCAGGTGCTGGCAGGAGAGGTGCAGGTGTAGCGCGGACCTAGGCGGGTTCGGGCGTGAACACGCGCAGCTTGATGCCCGATTCCTCGAGCATCTCCATCGACAGCTCGTCGGGATACGGGTTCTGGTAGACGATTTCTACGATTCCCGCATTGATGAGCATCTTCGCGCACACGATGCAGGGCTGCGTGTTGACGTAGATAGATGCGCCGCTGATGTCGGTGCCGTAGCGGGCCGCCTGGATGATGGCGTTCTGCTCGGCGTGCAGGCCCCGGCAGATCTCGTGGCGCTGGCCGCTGGGCACGCCCAGTTGCTCGCGCAGGCAGCCCGTTTCGGAGCAGTGGCGAATGCCGGTGGGAACGCCGTTGTACCCCGTGGCCAGGATGCGCCGGTCCTTGACGATGACAGCGCCCACGGCGCGGCGCAAACACGTCGTGCGCGTGGCCACCTGGTTTGCCAACGTCATGAAGTACTGGTCCCAGCTTGGACGCTGCATGCCGCAGCCGCATGGCTTGACTTGGTCGGTCATCGTCGGCTCCTCTCGGGTGACGTCTAGGCGCCTAGCGCACCGGCGTCCACTCGGGATACAGGGGATGGGCGTCCACGATGCGCGCAACGCAGGCGCGCACCTCGTCGAGTGCGCTCTCGTCGTGCGCGCCGAACACCGCTTGGGCGATGCATGCGCCCACCTGGTAGAAGTCGTCCTCGCCCAGCCCGCGCGTCGTGCCCGCGGCGGCGCCCACGCGGATGCCGCTCGTGACGAAGTACGAGCGCTGCTCGTTGGGGATCGTGTTCTTGTTCACCGTTATGCCGACGCTTTCCAGCAGCGCTTCGGCGTCCTTGCCGGTGATGTCTGCAGGCGTCAGGTCCACCAGGCACAGATGGTTGTCGGTGCCGCCCGACACCAGGCGCAGCCCTCCGTCCACCAACCCCTGCCCCAGCTGCTTGGCGTTGGCGACCACGTTGGCCGCGTAGGTGGCAAAGGACGGATCGAGCGCCTCGCCGAACGCAACCGCCTTGCCGGCGATCACGTGCATCAGCGGGCCGCCTTGCACGCCGGGGAACATGGCCTTGTCCACCTTGGCGGCGATTTCCTCGTCGTTGCACAGGATCATGCCGCCGCGCGGACCGCGCAGCGTCTTGTGCGTCGTCGTGGTGACGACATCGGCATGAGGCAGCGGCGACGGGTGCGCGCCTCCGGCAACCAGGCCCGCGATGTGGGCCATGTCGACCAGGAAGAGCGCGCCCACCTCGTGGGCGATGTCCGCAATGCGCTCGAAATCGATCAGGCGCGGGTACGCCGAAGCACCTGCCACGATCATGGCAGGGCGTTCGGACTTCGCCAACGCCTCCAGGTTGTCGTAGTCGATGCGCTCCGTTTCCATGTCCAAGCCGTACGGGACGAAATCGTAGAGCATACCCGAGAAGTTCACCGACGAGCCGTGCGTCAGATGGCCGCCCTGCTCCAGGCTCATGCCCAGGACCTTGTCGCCCGGCTGCAGCAGGGCCATGTACGCGCCCATGTTCGCGATGGCGCCCGAATGGGGCTGCACGTTGGCGAAGTTGCACGAGAACAGCTTCTTGGCGCGTTCGATCGCCAGGTTCTCGGCCAGGTCCACCTTCTCGCATCCCCCGTAATAGCGCCTGCCCGGATAGCCTTCGGCGTACTTGTTGGTGAGCACGCTTCCAGCTGCGTCCATGACGGCCATCGACGTGAAATTCTCGGACGCGATGAGCTCGATGCCGCTCTGCTGGCGCACCAGTTCGGCCTCAAGCGCGGCGGCAACTTCTGGGTCGGTGCGGGAAACGTAGGCGAGTGGCATGCGGACTCCTTTCACGGTTTGCGAGAGGATATCGTAGCACAAGCGAATCGCGGGAAAGGCGCACTCGCACACCGGCGCGCAGGCGTCCCACGTATGCCCATATCTAATCGCGATTCTTCGACGAAACCCCGTGAGCTGCTAGATCTTGTCCACGCGTCCGGCGTGGCGCCCTCCGGCGAAATCCGTCGCCAGGAAGACGTCCAGGATGCGCTCGTTCTCCTCAAGGTCGACGAAGCGGCCCGAAAGCGCGATCACGTTCGCGTCGTTGTGCTCGCGGGACAGCGTGGCGAACTCCTGCGAGGTCACGTTGGCCGCACGCACGCCGTGCACCTTGCCCGCCGCCATGGCCATGCCGATGCCGGTGCCGCACACCAGCACGCCCCGCTCGGCAAGCCCCTGCGACACGTCGCCAGCCACCAGCTTGGCGATGTCGGGATAGTCCACGCGGTCCTCGCTGTAGCAGCCGCGGTCGCACACGTCGTGCCCCAGCTGCTCCAGGTACGCCCTCAGCTGTTCCTTCTGCTCGAATCCTGCATGGTCGCTGCCCAATGAGATCTTCATCTACCCGTCCTTGCTCGTGCGCGTGAGCTCCACCCAATGGCGCCATCCGGCCAGGAGCCCTTCCCTTCGCTGACTGTCCATGTTCGGCTCGAATTGCATGTCCTGCGCCTTCAGCGAGCGAACCTCGTCCATGTCCTGCCAGAACCCCACCGCCAATCCGGCGAGGTAGGCGGCCCCCGCCGCGGTGATCTCGGTGCTGTCGGGACGGTGCAACACCACGTCCATGATGTCGCATTGGAACTGCATCAGGAAGTCGTTGCTGCTCGCACCGCCGTCCACGCTCATCGAATCGATGG
>CACXFZ010000004.1 GCA_902767025.1 uncultured Coriobacteriaceae bacterium | reverse complement strand
TCGATCCAAAGACCCAGCACGCGCCCGCGCTTGGGGGTGAGGAAGCAGAACTTGTCGCGCCCGTCGACGTAGTTGTCGTACAGGTAGGCGGCCAGGATGCTCGCCGGGTTGTCGATGGAATCTTCGCTGCACAGCGCCTCGGCCTGACGCGCATGCTCGATGTACTCGCCCAGGTTGATGCCCACCAGCGCGGCGGGAACCAAGCCGAACACCGAAAGCGCGCTGTAGCGGCCGCCCACACTGGGCTCGCCCAGAAACACCTGGCGCCAGCCTTCGCTCTTGGCAAGCTCTTCCAGCTCGCTGCCCGGGTCGGTGATGGCCACCAGATGCCTGCCCACCTGGTCGGCGGGCATGTGCTGGACCATTTCCCCGTACACCGCATGCAGCACGCTGCGCGGCTCGATGGTCGTACCGCTCTTGGACGAGATGATCACCAGCGTCTTGTTCAGGTCGAACTCGGCGAAGGTCGAACGCACGCGCACCGGCGACACCGAGTCGAGCACGCGAAACGTCAGCGCGTTGGTGTCGACGCTGTTGTACTTCGTGATGGTCATGGGCGCCTGCGTCGAGCCGCCCTCGCCGATGAGCAGCACGAACTGGTACCCCTCGTCGAAGACCTCCTGGGCGAAGGCTTCGATCTGCTCGATGGGAACCGGCGGGTTGGTGGCCAGGTCGACCCAACCCATGAACTCATCGGCAACCTGGCGGGCCTGGTCGCTGAAGTCGTAGAGCGAGCTGTCCTTGCGATGAACGCGGCTTGCCACCCGGTCTTTCACCAGGGTCTTGACCGACGGGTACCCCCGGTCGATTTCGCCATGCAGCATGATGTACTCCTAGAGCCTGAGGGCCTTCTTCAATGCGGAAACGCGACGGCGCGACACGGGAATCTTCTCGTCGCAGCCGTCTAGGGACAAAAGCAGCGTGCCCCCGCTGACCGATTCGACTTCCGAGACCATCGACAGGTTCACCAAATAGCCGCGGTGCACGCGGAAGAACCCGTGGCCGTCCAGGCGCTTTTCGAGCTGGGCCAGGCTGACCGTGCTGAAATAGCGGTCGGTGTCGGTTTGCAGGTAGGCGTAGTCGTCGCGAGCCATCACGAAGCGGATGGTGTCGATGCCGATGAGTATCTTCTTGCCGGCCTTTTCCACCGGAATGCGCTCGAGCTTCTGCACCTTCGCGTGCAGGGTCACGTGCTCGCGCACGCGCTGGATCGCCTGGGACAGGCGCTCGGAATCCACGGGCTTGAGCAGGTAGTCGGTTGCATTGACCTTGAATGCCTCGATCGCATGCTCGCTGTAGGCGCTCACGAACACCACGGCAGGCGGGAACTTCAGGCGCTGCAGCGCTTCGGCCAGCTGCAGGCCGCTGGCTTCAGGCATGTTGATGTCCAGGAACATCACGTCGCACGGATATTCCTTGAGCTTTTCGATGGCTTCGCGCACGCTGGCCGCTTCAGCCACGACTTCGGTTTGCCCGAGCTCGTCGAGCATGAACCGCAGTTCCGAGCGGGCAGGCTTTTCGTCATCGACGATGATTGCCTTGAGCACGCTGGCTCCTCTCGTTAGTGATGCCCGCCCCTTATGCCGCTGGGCACCCGGGCGGGCACGCAAGGATGATCTGTATCGAAAGCCACTTCATTATAGACCATCCGCACGGGGAAGGTTAGTGCTCGACGGATACCAGCGACCCGATGCTGCGCGTGCAGGCGTTCTTCAGGAAGAGCACGACGGTGGTGCCCTCGCCTTCGACGCTTTCCACGTCCATTGAAGATTCCTCGCCGTAGTAGCTGTTGATGCGCGCGTTGATGTTGCGCATGGCCATGCCCAGGCCCACGCCGTCGTCGGGCTCCTTGATGCGCTCGCGCTCTTCGGTACTCATGCCCGTGCCGTCGTCCATGATCTGGATGATGAGGTCGTTGCCTTCGCGACGCGCCTCGACGCCGATGTGCAGCGTCCCTTCCGACGGCATCGCGTGCTTCACCGCGTTTTCCACGAGCGGCTGCACCACAAACGATGGCACCAGGCAGCTGGCAGCGTCGTCGGGGATGAACGACGAGAACTGCAGGCGGTCTTCGCCGAACCGCGCGACTTCGAGCATCAGGTAGCGCTGGGCTTGGTCGACCTCGCGCGACAGGGCGATCAGGTCGCTGGAGTCCTCCAGCGTGCGCCGGTAGAACGTGGCGAACTCGCGCACCAGGTCGCGGGCTTTGGCGGGGTCGGTGCGGATGAGCGCGGCGATGGTGTTGAGCGTGTTGAACAGGAAGTGCGGGTTGATCTGGCTCTGCAGGGCCTTGAGCTCCATCGACACGGCCATCTGGTGCTGTTCCTCGAGGGCCGAGGCGTCCAGCTGGCTGGACAGCAGCTCGCCGAAGCCCTCTGCGATCGACAGCTGGGTTTCGGTGATCTTGCGCGGATGCGGGTAGTAGAACTTCAGCGTGCCGATGGTCTCGCCACCCTGGCGCAACGGCACGATGACGGCCGCGTTGATGACGTGGCGGTCGATGGGGAAGCCGATTTCGGCCGCCGTCTTGATGACGCGTATCTCGCCGTGCTCGATCACGTCGTGCGTGGCAGCCGTGCGGATGGGCCCGTTGGTGGGGTTGAGGTCCTTGTCCACGCCGGAGTACCCCAGAATCGACGTGCGGCTGGTGATGGCCACGGCCACCGTGTTCGTGGCGGGGAGCAGCAGGTCGCACGCCTTCTGGGCGCCGTCCACGTCCAGACCCTCGCTCATCGTGTCGAGCGTGCCCCGGGCCAGATCGAGCATGGCCTCGGTCTGCTTGGCGCGCACGCGGTCGGGGTACAGGCGCAAGCGGCTGAACACCAGCAGCGAGGCCGTGAAAGCCATGCCCGCAAGCGCCATGACCAGCACGCTGCGGTTCGGGTCGATCAGGCACATGCCCACGATGACGCCTGCGGCGATGGCGCCCAAGGCGGAGAGCACCTGCCCAAGTTCCAAGCGGTTGTAAGATTTCGGTAGCGCCATGTGCGCTATTGTACCGCGCCTGCCGCCTGTCGAAACCCCTGGGACAACAAGAGGCCGATGCCCCTGCTATGCGACGAGGAGTTCGTTGAGGACCAGGGACACGGCAAGACCCAGCAGCATCAGCCCGAAGGCGATGCGCAGCAGGCGGTCGGGCACCTTGCGCACAAAACGCGCCCCGATGATGGCGCCGGGAATCGTGCCAGCGGAGATGGCAAGGCCCACATCCACCAGCACGTTGCCAAGCATCATCTGCTGGACGACCCCGGGGATGGCCAGGATGCACACGCCTGCCAGCGACGTGCCCACGGCCTTGCGCATCGGCAAGCCGAGCACGCTCGTGAACAGCGGGACCATCATGATGCCCCCACCCAGGCCGACGTAGCCCGACAGCACGCCGGTGACGAGCCCTATGAGAACGCCGCGCAGCAGCATCGCACGCGATGGCTTCTCGGGGGCATCGGAGACCTCCCCCTGCCCCTCGTCGGGCTCGTCGCGCCGGGCGGCTGCGCGTTCGGAGGCAGGAGTGCGCAGCTCGCGCACGACCTTGTGCAACACCGTCGCCGCAGACCACCCGATGAGCACGGCGGCCATGAGCATGACCACGATGCCGGGAGACGCGTTGGCCAGCAGCACGCCCACGGGCGACGTCAACGCACCGGCCGCGCCGGCGGCCAGACCCAGAAGGGGGATGCAGGTGCGCCCGCGCACGTGGGACACCAGTCCCGCGATCGACGTGGGCACAACCGCGAACAGCGAGGTCGCCGTCGTCTGCAAGGCGGTCATGTGGAAGCCCAGCCGAAACAGCGGGATCATGAACATGCCACCACCCACGCCCAGCAGCCCCGACAAGATACCGACGCCCACGCCCAGGATGGCAACGAGTACCAGAAACGGCATGCCGCCAGCCAACCTACTCGGCCAGGTTCAAGCGAATATCGCCCGTGCTTCCCGGGTCGAGCGCACGTGCGGGCGCATCGGGCTCGTCGTCGGCCAGGCCGGCTCTTTGCAGCAGGGCCTGCTTGAGCTCGACGTCTTCCTGCAGCCGGTGCATGAGCTCGGGCCAAATCAGCTGGAACTCGAAGTACTTCGAGCAGTTGCGCTCGGCGTAGATCTGCGCTTCGGCGGTCGCCGCGCGGGCGGCCTGGCGGTAGGCGGCCTTGTCGGGCCTGCCCAGGCTGCGCAGCTGCGCCGTGCGCCTGATGCGCTTGTCGATGCCGGGTTGCAGGAAGGGCCCCGGATAGGGTTCGAGCGATGCAGGTTTCACCTGATGGAGGTCGATCTGCGTGCGGCTGTACTCCATCTTGCGGAACTCGTAGAGCCATCGGAAGATGTCCTGGCGAAAACGCGTGCCCTCGCTCTTGGTCGCGGGGGGCAGGTGCGTGAGCTGCCATTGGTTGTCGAACCACACGTCCGAGCCGTACATGCGCAGGTTCAGCAGGTAGTCCAGGTCTTCGCCGCGCGCGATCCACGGGTCGAAGGCCAGGCGCCTGAACGCCTCGCGGTGTATGGCCAGGCAGCCGCCGCACACGTGGTTCGAACGGGACAGGCGCGGACCTGCCATCGCCGTGTCGATCCACTGGTTGAATGCCTCGGCCTGCTGCCAGTACTTGTCGTACCAATGCGACTCGCTCAGGGCGTGGTAGGTGCCCGCGGAGTTCAGGTAGTAGCCCGTCTTCACCAGGATGGGGATGCCCTTCTTGGTGAGCTTGCCCAGCCCGTACATGCCCTTGACCAGAAACTCGGGGTCGTCCACCACTTCGTCGTCGTCCAGGAACACCACCGAATCGTGGCCGAGCACCTGCGCGAGCACCAACCCCAGGTTGCGCACGCCGCCGTAGCCCGACAAGCCGATTTCGTTGCTCAGCAACCCGACGTTGGTGCGGGCGATGCGCTGGGCCACCAGCGAGGCCTCGTCCTTGCCGATGACCATGACGCTCAAGGCGGGGTGGTCGGCGGCGATGGCACGGGCCTTCTTTTCCGCCGCCGTGCGGATCGTGGAGTCGGCCACCACCAGGATGGCGATGCGTCCCATCTCGCGCACACTCGACAGCGACTTCAGGCACCGGCCGAGCTGGCCCATCCCGGCGATGGTGGTGGGATGGTCGTAGATTTCAGTGGGAGCGGCGTCGCGGCGCGCCGTGCGCCCCGTCACGAACAGGGGAACGATAATGAGCGGGTCCATGCGTGTCTCTTTCGTGCGTCGTTTGCAATGCCTCGCCGATCGGCCTGCCATACCGGCCTGCCGACCTCCGTTATTGTAGCCCATGTGCCATGCCTGGCGGGTTTTCTACGCCGAAAGCCCTTTCGAGGCCATCTTGGCCAAACCCGCACGCTGCAGCACCTTGGCCAAGGGAAGCCCCAGCACGTAGACGACGATCGCCTCCCCGATGCCTATGGCCACCACGCCGAACAGGAACATGGCCGGGTAGGCGCCGTCGAGCGAGATGTTGGTGAAGGGGATGGTGTAGAAGCCCAGGCCCTGAAGCAGGATGGGCAGGTAGGCGGGCACGATCAGCGCATTGAAAAGCACGAAGCCGAACACTGCCAGGGCGGGACGGTCTGCGAACTTGCGGCACCACAGGGCGCCGAGCAGCGTGGCCAGGCTGCCGAACACCACGTCGAGCATGCCCAGCATGCCCATGCCGGTGATGGCCGTGTTGATCAGGTTGGCGATGATGCATCCGATGAACAAGCCGGGCACGGCGGGTGCGGAAAAGATCGCCAGCACGCATAGGGCCTCGGACAGGCGGAACTGGACCGGCCCCCACGCCAGTCCTTGCAGGACAAGCATGCACAGCAGGGTTGCGGCCGCGTAGACTGCCGCGATGAGGCCGGCTTGGGCGACGTAGGCAGACGACAAGCGCGGCGCGCTCGAAGCAAACGAAGACATGTCTAACTCCTTCCGCACGGGTATTCCCGCGGGTCTTGGGCAACGAGTAGAAAAACCTGCACAGGGCCCAACGGTGCACAGGCAGCGAGCAGTATAACACGACCGCGCGCGGAGCCTGGATTCTGTGAGGCGCGCGTGAGGAGGGCTACCGGGCTAGAGCAGGCTCCACAGCGAGGAGTCCTTCTTCGCTTCGGCGAGCTCGTCGTCGGTGAGCGTGACGTCCCACCACCCCTGGCTGTTGTCGTTGCTCCCACGCCACGACACATTCAGGTTCACCTTCCCGTTCGCGTCGATGAAGAAGCCCTTGTCCACGTGCATGCTCGAGGAGTCGGCGCCGGTCAGGCACTTGGCGATTGCATCTTCGCCCTGCTGGTCGGACCAGGAAGACGCATCCTTGCTGCCCACGACCTCGGCCGGGCTGAGGAAGTCGAGGATGTTCTTCGCCCAATGCCGGGCCGCGGCGTCGGTGACCTGCAGGACGTCGTCGAAGGTGTAGGCCTCGCCGGTCTCCAGGTTGATGTTGAGCTCCTGCGCCTCCAGGAAGGCGTTGTCGTCCACGTAGTAGCTGTCCGAGAACACGATGCTGATGAGCTTGTCGGAGTTGTAGGTGATGGCGTAGGTCTTCTCCTCGTACAGGAAGGGGTTGTCCTGCTGCGCGTTCAGGTGCTCCATGCCCTCCTCGTCGGTGGTGGGCTCGTTGGCGTGCGCGTTCTTCACGATGTCGACGAAGGCCTGCTCGGGCTGAAGGTAGGCGCGCGTGACGAAGTCCATCGCGGTGGTGCGGATGAGCTCGTTGATCTGGTCCTTGTGCTCCAGGTCGCCTTCGAGCTGCGGGTACTGCACGCTGAACACGAGCTGCATGTCCATGCCGTACGCGTCCACGTGCTCTTTCGTTTCGATATGGCTGTAGGTCTCTTCCTTGATCTGGTACGAGACGTTTTCCGAGCGGGCGTCGTGGAGGTAGCCGTCGTCGGCGGCGGGGTCCTTCGAGGCCTTGCTGTTCGAATCGGTGTCGAACCAGTTGTCGTAGGAGTCCATGTCGAAGCCGTGCTCCTTGAGCCACTTGTCGAACTCCTCGTCGCTCATCCCCTCGATATCGTTCCAGTCGAAGTCGTGGTAGGTGCCCCAGTCGCCGAAGAGGTCGCCCGAGTGGGACGGATCGGACTTGGATGCGAACTGCTGACCGATCCATCCGGTGAGCGCATAGGCGCCCGCCAGGATGCCGGCGACCAGCAGCAAGCAGCCCGCCACAACTCCCACGATCAGGCCCGTGCGCGATTTCTTCGCCTGGGGCATGGTCGTGAAGTCAACCGACTCGGGACGCTGCGGAACCTGGTTGCGCACATTGGATGCGCTTGGTCCGGCAGACGGGGCAACGAAAGCGGGGGCCACCGGCTGGGGCTGCGCAGGCATGCCGGGCTGGCCTGCCTGCTCGGGAGCGGAGCCGTAGAACGACGCACCCGCTTGCGCAGCAGGGTCTGCGGAAACCGGCTGTTGGGCCGGCACGTCCGGGAAGGCCGGCCCTTGGCCGGCAGGCTCTTGGTTGTCGGGCTGTTCGAAACGGTCGAACTGATCGGTGCGCTCCATGCAGACTCCTATCGCACATGACTACGAGGGCACATTGTAGCCCTGCCCATGCACGTCGCACCCCGCATGAGCGCTTGGTTGACAGCTTGTTTCCAAACGGATGCGAACGGGGCCAGGCTTGTCCGAATCCTGGACAGGTGCCTGACCCCTGTTCAAAAGGCTTAGTGGTGGAACAGGCGGTTGCCCGTGAAGCACAGCACCATGTCGTAGGCGTCGCAGGTCTGGATCACGTGGTCGTCGCGGATGCTGCCGCCCGGCTCGGCGATGTAGCTCACACCGCTCTTGCGTGCCCGCTCGACGTTGTCGCCGAAGGGGAAGAACGCGTCCGAGCCCACCGACACGCCGGTCTGCTGCGCGATCCAGTCGCGCTTTTCCTGGGCGGTCAGCGGTTCGGGGCGGGTGGAGAACACTTCCTGCCAGGCGCCGTCGCGCAGCACGTCATCGCATTCGTCGCTGATGAACACGTCGATCGCGTTGTCGCGGTTGGGACGGCG
>CACXFZ010000003.1 GCA_902767025.1 uncultured Coriobacteriaceae bacterium | reverse complement strand
GTGAACACGATGTACTCGGGTCCGTTCTCGTTGCCGCGCAGCGGTGCCGGCGTCATGTAGGGCGCGTCGGTTTCGAACAGCAAGCGCTCGACCGGGATGATCTTCACCGCCTCGCGCAGGGCCTCGGACGACTCGAAGGTGACCGCCCCGCCCACGGCGATGTGGCAGCCGCGGTCGAGCCAGCGCTGCGCCTCTTCGGGGCCTTCGGTGAAGCAGTGCAGGATCGTGCCCGCCTCGGGAAAGCCCTCTTCGTCCATGATCGCCAGCGCGTCGTCGTGCGCCTCGCGCACATGCAGAGCCAGCGGTAGCCCGGTGCGATGAGCCAGCTGCACCTGACGGCGGAACACCTTGTGCTGCACTTCGCGCGGGCAGAAATCGTAATGGTAGTCCAGCCCCACTTCGCCCAGGCAGCTGGTGCGCCCGTCAGCGAGCTTGTGGAGCAGCGCCTGCTCGATCGAGTTGTTGTACTTGGCGGCGTTGTGGGGATGGCACCCGCACGACAGCCGGATCGTGGGCATGAAGACCATCTGGTCGGGCGCCACCGACGGCAGCCACGCGCCGGCGCTGACCTTCCAGCCCTCGAGCAGGGTGTAGACGTCGCCGGCGTCCTCGACGATGTCGGTGATGTTGCAGATGAACTCGACGCCCAGGGCGGCCGCACGCGCCAGCGGAAGGTCGCAGGTGCGCAGGCTTCCCAGGTGCGTGTGCGAATCGGCCAGGGGCGCCTCGAGCGCGGGATCGGGCGCGGGATGCTCCGTGAACGAGCCGTCCTTGTGCATCTTGCGGAACCGCGCGTCGTAGAACTGCGGGCGCTTGGAGCGCTTCTTGTCGGGCTCCTGCGCGGGCTGCGCGTCCTTGCGCACCAGCGCCGGGTCCATGGCCATCAGCTCCTCGAGCGTGACCACGTTTGCCGGCGGGACCGCCGCATCGTCCAGTTCGAAGCCGCCCATGGCTACTCCACGTCGAGGTCGATGGCATCCAGATCCAGGCGCGGGAACAGCGGGTCGCCCTTCTCGACGTCGTTGCCCGCCGGAAGCTTGCCCCAGACGCCTTCCGTCTGAAGGTCGGTCACCGCATCCAAATCCAGCCCCAGGCGACGGTACGCCTCGGCGCTGGTCTGGGGCATGAACGGGGCCAGGAACAGCGCGATGATGCGGCACGCCTCGAGCGCGTTGTAGATGACCGCCGCCAGCTCGTCGGCCTTCGCCTCGTCCTTCGCCAGGTTCCACGGAGCGCAGTCCTCGACGTAGTGGTTCGCGGCGCCGGCCAGCTTCTGCACGGCGTTGACGGCACCGGTGAAGTCGACGTCGTTCATGCAGGCGGTGTAGGTGTCGTACAGGTCGCGCGCGATGTCGGCCAGCGGGTTGTCCTGGGAGGACGCCGGGGCCTGCGGCACCTTGCCCTCGAAGTACTTGCCCGTCATGTTGAACACGCGCGAGCACAGGTTGCCCCAGGTGTTGGCCAAATCGGCGTTGTACACCTGGACCATGCGCTCCATGCTGATGTTGCCGTCGTGTCCGAACTGCACGTCGGACAGGAAGTAGTAGCGGTAGGCGTCCACGCCGAAGATGCGCACCAGGTCGGCCGGCTGCAGCCCGTTGCCCTTCGACTTGCTCATCTTCTCGCCCTTCGTGAGCAGGAAGCCATGGCCGAACACGGTATGCGTCACGGGCAGGCCCGCCGCCATCAGCATCGCCGGCCAGATCACGCAATGGAAGCGCGTGATGTCCTTGCCCACGAAGTGGTACTGCATCGGCCAGCGGTGCTCGAACTCGCCGGCGCGCTCGCCGTCGTCCGCATAGCCGATGCCCGTGATGTAGGCGAGCAGCGCGTCTGCCCACACGTAGGCCACATGGCCCTCGTCGAAGGGCAGCGGCACGCCCCAGTCGAAGGTCGAGCGGCTGATGGACAGGTCCTTCAACCCGCCCTCGACGAAGGTGACGATCTCGTTGCGGCGCGTTTCGGGACGGATGAAGTCCGGGTTCTCGCGGTAGAAGTCGAGCAGGGGCTGCTGGAACTCGGAGAGCTTGAAGAACCAGTTCTCCTCGCCCGACGCCATCAGCTGCACGGGGCGCTTGCAGTCGGGGCACACGAACTGGCCTTCCTCGTTCTGCTCCAGGTCGCTTTCGGCGTAGTAGGTTTCCTCGTGCACGCAGTACCAGCCCTCGTAGCTGCCCTTGTACAGCCAGCCCTTGTCATACAGGTCCTGCCAGAATTTCTGCACCGTGCGATGCTGGCGCGGCTCGGTCGTGCGCACGAAATCGGTATACGTGATGCCCAGCATCTCCCACGCGTCACGGAACGCCGGCTCCATGGAGTCGCACCATTCCTGCGGCGCCATGCCCTTCTCGGCAGCGGTGTCCGCCACCTTCTGCCCATGCTCGTCCATGCCTGTGACAAACGCCACATCGTAGCCGTTCATGCGCTGATAGCGCGCCACGCAATCGGCGGCAATCGTCGTGTAGGCCGTGCCCAAATGAGGGGCGGCGTTCACGTAGTAGATAGGGGTTGTGAATGCGTAGGTTCCTTTACTCATGTTTCCTCCTGTTGGGCTGCAAGGGCCTATCCCAAGCCCGTAACTTTTTATTTTAGCATATATAACATTTGTTCGTTTTTTTATGGCCTTGTTTTGCAGATAGCCAATTCTATGAGAAAATAAGACTTCGTACATTGGGTTAATAGGCTCATAGAACGATTGGGACGATGGATATAGAGAGACTGGACACAGCGAAGATGACGGTGCGGACCGCAATTCCGACCGCGCTCCTTGCGGCGGCGCTTACCGCCCTGCTGTGCGCATCCGCCTATCTCGCAGCCCCAAACGCATGGGCCGACGAAAGCATCAACACCGATCCAAGCCCTGATGAATGGCAGGTGGTAATCGAGCAGTCTTCGGCCGCCCTCGAGCAAGCCAAAGGCAAAATCGCCGAAGCCGAGGCAAGCATCGCCGAGAACCAGGCGAAGCTGGACGAGCTTTCCATCGCCATCCCCCAACAGCAGGAGCGCAGCGACAGCGCAGCCCGCGAGCTGTACAAGTTCCAACAGCAGCGCTTCGGCATCGTCGAGTTCCTGCTGTGCTCGGAAGACTTCTATGCGTTGCTCCAGAACTGGGAATACGTGAGCTACATCACCGAGGCGAACCAACGCGAAATCGCGCGCTTGGGCGACATGAAAAGTGAGCTGGAGCAAGCACGAATCGACCTTGACCAGGCGAAAGCCACTGCAGAAGCCGAGGCCGTGAACGCCGAGAACGCCCTGCGCGCTGCGCAGGAGGCGCGTCTTGAAGCCCAACGTCGCGCCGAGGAAGCTGCCCGTGCTGCAGCTGCTGCTGCAGCCGCAGCGCAAGCGCAAGCTGCTGCCGCAGCAGCCGAAGGTGGCGAAGGCGATGACGTTTACGGCGGGACGAGCAATGGTGGCGGTTCCGGTGGAAACTACACGCCCGACGGCGCGGACTGGACCATGGACAAGGAGACCTTCGTCTCTTCGTGGGGCGCGCGCATCGATGCCTACCTGGCCGGCTCGCCACTCGGCGGCTATGGGCGCAACTTCGCCGAGGCTTCATGGAACTACGGTGTCGACCCCCGCTGGTCGCCCGCCATCTCGGCCATCGAGAGCGGCAAAGGTGCGGTCTGCTTCCGCTCGTACAACGCCTGGGGCTGGGGCTCGGTCAGCTGGGGCTCGTGGCCAGAGGCCATCGATGCCCACG
>CACXFZ010000002.1 GCA_902767025.1 uncultured Coriobacteriaceae bacterium | reverse complement strand
CCAGGTCCTGGTTCACCTGGCCCACCAGCACCATCTTCACCAGGTCCATGGCCTCGTCGGTGGTTACGCGCAGGCCGTTCTTGAACTCGACGGGAATCTGGAACTTCTCCATCGCCTCGGACACTGCGGCGCCGCCGCCGTGCACGATGATGGGGTTGAGGCCGATGATCTTGAGCAGCACGATGTCGCTCATCACGCTTGCGCGCAGTTCGGGGTCGACCATCGCCGAGCCGCCGTACTTGATGACCACGGTCTGGCCGGTCGAGGCCTTGATCCAGGGCAGCGCCTGTGCAAGTACCTCTGCTTCGCTTTCGATGCTGTCGCGTCGTTGACGCGTGTCTTTCATAAACTTCATGAACGGTAATCTCCATTGATCGAGATGTAGTCATGCGTGAAATCGCACGTCCACATCGTGGTGCTGGCAGGACCGGCACCCAGGCCAACATCTATGACGACCTCGGGCTGCTCGAAGCGGCGCAAGGCTTCGTCCTCGTCGAATTCCACGGGCAGGCCGCCGCGCAGGACGGGCATGCCCATGATGTCGATGTCCACGTCCTCTTGTTTGAACGTGGCCCCGCTGCGCCCGGCCGCCGCGGCAATGCGGCCCCAGTTCGCATCGTGACCGGCAATGGCCGTCTTCACCAGCGGCGAGTTCGCGATGGCGCGCGCCGCCAGGTCGGCCTGCTCGTCGTTGGCCGCGCCCGACACGTTGACGGTGACCAGGCGCGTGGCGCCCTCTCCGTCCTGTGCCATGCGGCGCGCCAGGTTCACGCACACCTGCTCGACGGCGGCGGACAGCTCGAAGAAGGCCTCGCTGCCCTGGCGGATCGTCGGCAGGTCCTTCATCGCGGCCCCGCTGGCCAGCATGAAGACCGAGTCGTTGGTAGACGTGTCGGAGTCCACGGTGAGCTTGTTGAAGCTCACGTTCACCGCGGCCCGCAGCGCCGCATGGGCGGCTGGGCCCTCCAGGGCCGCATCGGTGGTGATGACGCCGATCATCGTGGCCATGTTCGGCATGATCATGCCGGCGCCCTTGCAGCATCCGCCCACCTTGATTTCGCACCCTTCCATGCCGGGTGCCTTCGAAACGTAGGAGACGGCGCATTCCTTCGGCACCGTGTCGGTGGTCATGATCGCGCGCGCGAAGTCATGGCCGCCCTGCGGGTCGGACGACAGCGACGCGTGCATCTGGGAGGCGCAGCGCTCGAACGGCTCGATGTTCAGGTGCTGGCCGATGATGCCGGTGGACGCCACGAGCACGTCCTGCTCGGAGCAGCCCACCGCCTCGGAGACCACCTGGGCCGAGCGCTGGGCGTTGCGCATGCCCACCTCGCCCGTGGCGGCGTTCGCGATACCCGAGTTCACGACGATGGCGCGTGCCAGCCCGTGCCCCTGGCCATGCAGGTGCTCGCGGCACAGCGTCACCGGTGCCGCGCAGAAGATGTTGGTGGTGAACACGCCGGCGGCGCTGCACACGTCGTCGGCCTCGACCAGCGCCATGTCCAGTCGGCCGGGCTCCTTGCGGAACCCCGCGTGCATCCCGCCGGCCTTGAAGCCCGCGGGCGTGGTGATGGTTCCCTCGTCGACGTAGTCGTATGGTTCGCGCAGTTCCATGAGCATCCTCCTTGCGTTCGCCGCTACACCGGGTTTGCCATGTGGGCAAGGCCCGCCTGCTCGTCCAGGCCGAACACGATGTTGGCGCACTGGACGGCTTGGGCGGCCGCGCCCTTGCACAGGTTGTCGATCGCGCCGATGCCGATGAGCGTGCGCGTTTCCTTCGCCCAGGCCAGGCCCACGTGGGCGCAGTTGCTGCCCTGCACGCTCTTGGTGCGCGGCAGCACGCCTTCGGGCAGCACCTGAACGAACGGGCTCGCCTCGTAGAACGCCGTGTAGCGCTCGAGCATGGCGGCCAGGCTGAAGTCGGCGGCGGCCTGCTCGGTCAACTGCATCGTCACCGTGGACAGCAGCCCGCGGCCAAGCGGCGCCAGATGTGGGATGAACACGATGCGGCCGGGCAGGCCCAAGATCTGCTCGATTTCGGGCGTGTGGCGATGCGTGCCCGCACCGTAGGCCTCCAGGTTCTCGTCGGCACCGCAGAAATGGGTGCGCTCGTTGCACTTGCGGCCCGCGCCCGTCACGCCCGAGATCGCCTGCACCTGCACGACGCCCTCGACGATGCCCGCGCTCACGGCCGGATACGAGGCAAGCGAGGTGGCCGTGGGATAGCATCCGGCGCATGCAACCAGCGCAGGGGTGCCCGCCGCCCTGTCGGCGGCCGCGCGGTCGAGCTCGGCGCGCGTGATTTCGGGCAGGCCGAACGCGGCGCGCTCGAGCAGTTCGGGCGAGGTGTGCGGGGCGTACCACGCCTCGTAGGTCGCCTGGTCCTTCAGACGGTAGTCGGCCGACAGGTCGAAGCAGCTCACGCCCGCTTCCAGCAGGTCCGGAACCCTGCTCATCGCTGCGGTGTGCGGCACGGCCAGGAAGACGGCGTCGCACTCGCGCAACACGTCGGTGTCGTGGTTCGAGAACTCAATGTCGGTGATGCCGGCGAACGCCGGGTAGATCTTGGACAGCGCCACGCCGGCGTCGGAGTCGCTTGTGATCGCAGCCAACTCGAAATCGGGGTGCTCCAGCAGGCGGCGCACCAATTCGACGCCCGCGTATCCTGCCGCACCTACCACACCAGCCTTCAAAGCCATGGCATTCCCTCCTTAAGAGTTTCGTGCAATTGCACAGATTATACGGCTTGTTGCAGGATTTCGGACAAATTCCTAGCATGAAACGCATTGGCAATCAAGATTATGCAATACGCCGCAGCGCAAGGACAGGCAAGCCCCGGGTTGGCGACAGGCTTCGCCAACCCGTCGGCGCCCCAGCGCCTTCGATGGGTCTAGTTGGTGGTGTGACGGTAGGTGGGGACGGCTTCCTCGAGGATGCGGATGGCCTGCTCGTCGGTTCCGTGCACGGCGCGCTCCAGCTCGTCGAGCTTGCTCTCCACCATCTCGTAGCTGATTTCCTGCCCCTTCGAGATCAGGAT
>CACXFZ010000001.1 GCA_902767025.1 uncultured Coriobacteriaceae bacterium | reverse complement strand
GCCTCGGCCAGGAAGTTCTTCCATCCCCAGCCGCCCTTCGAGATGCAGAACACCAGGTAGAGCAGGCTGCCCAGCGGCAGCAGGTTGTTCGACACGATGAAGTCCTCGATGCCCTGGATGCCGCCCAGCCCCGGAACCACCACGCCGCCCAACACGTTGAAACCCAGCGCGCAGGGGAAGCTCAGCACGGTGACCAGCACGGCGGTGACGGCCACGGCCTTCTTGCGGCTCCATCCCCAGCGGTCCATCTTGAAGCAGATCAGGTTCTCGAACACGGCCACGACGGTGGATAGGGCGGCGAAGCTCATGAACACGAAGAACAGCGAGCCCCACAGCTGGCCCAACGGCATCTGCTCGAACACGCTGGGAAGGGTCACGAACACCAGCCCGGGACCTTCGCCGGGGTTCACGCCGAATGCGAAGCACGCCGGGAAGATGATCAGGCCCGCCATGATGGCGACAGCCGTGTCCAGTCCCATGATGCGCATCGCCTCGCCGGTCAGCGAGTGCTCGTGGCCGATGTAGCTGCCGAACACCTCCATCGCGCCGATGCCCAGCGACAGCGTGAAGAACGCCTGTCCCATGGCGGCGTACACCGCATTCCCGAAGGTGCCCCATTGCTCGGCGGGCGTGTCTCCGGGGAACAGGTGCGAGAAGTCGGGAACCAGGTAGAAGCTCAGTCGCTCCGCCGCGCCCGGCAAGGTGACCGAGCGCACGACCAGCAAGCCCAGGATGGCGAGCAGGCACAGCATCATGGACTTGGTGATGCGTTCCACGCCCTTCTGCAGTCCCAGGCTGCAGATGGACAGCCCGATGACGATGGCCGCGATCATGCCCGCGATCTGGACGCCCGGGTTGGCAAGGGATGCGTCGAAGACGGCGCCCACCTGCTCGGGTTGCAACCCGTTGAACGTGCCCGTCGCCATGCGCACCACGTAGGCGAGCATCCAGCCGCACACGGTGGTGTAGAACATCATCAGCAGCAGGTTGCCCGCGTAGCCCCACCACGAAAACCAGTGCCAGCGCCTGTTGGGCTGCAGGATGTCGAAGGCAAGGGCCGCGCTTCGCTGGCTGCCGCGTCCCACGGCGAACTCCATGACCATCACGGGCAGGCCCAGGATGACCAGAAACACCAGGTACAGCAGCACGAAGGCCGCCCCGCCGTACTGGCCGACCATGTAGGGGAAGCGCCAGACGTTTCCCAGGCCGATGGCGCATCCTGCCGAAATCAGGATGAATCCCAGGCGCGACGAAAACCTTTCGCGCGGTGCGTTCTTGATGGTGTTCTGTTGTTCGGTCATTTCAATCCTTTCCAGGCACAAGGTAGCCTATGGTACTCCACTTTCGCCCAGTGCGCGCATCGAATGCCCCGTTTGCGCCGTTTGGCCTGCCGCTCTGCGGCGCGCAGCGTACAATGGTCGAAGGAGCAACGGGCAGGAGGAGACATGGACCAACACATCTTCAAGCGCAACGAACTGCTGGCGACCAAGGTGATCAAAGGGCTGGAGTCGCGCAACATGACCGGGTACTACGCTGCCACACGCGAGCAGGCGTGCGCCCAGGCGCTCGACGTGATAGGCGAGGGGAGCACGGTGTCGATGGGCGGCGCGATGAGCGCGCACGAGATCGGCCTGGTGGATGCGCTCAAGGACGGCAACTACACCTTCATCGACCGGACGGGCATGGACCCGCGCGAGGCCCTGCTGGCCGCCTACGATGCCGACGTGTTCCTGTCCAGCGCAAACGCGATCACCGAAGACGGCATCCTGGTGAACATCGACGGCAACTCGAACCGCGTGTCGTGCATCGCGCAGGGCCCGCGCAAGGTGGTTTTCATCGTGGGGATGAACAAGGTCTGCGACGACCTGGACGGCGCGATGAAGCGCGCACGCAACGTTGCCGCGCCCATCAACGCCCAGCGCTTCGACCTGTCAACGCCATGTGCGAAGACGGGCGCGTGTGCGGACTGCCGCTCTGCGGACACCATCTGCTGCCAGTTCCTTATTACCAGGTATTCGCGTCACGCGGACCGTATCCACGTGATCCTGGTCAACGATTCGCTCGGG